>CANQDO010000006.1 GCA_947593355.1 uncultured Clostridia bacterium
ATGTCCAAAAAGTGCTATTTTTAGGACTTTTATTTTTTATGGACTTTTTCCTATATTATTTTTCAACCTTTTTCCTCGTATAATGTAAATAAATTTATTATACGAATTTCTCCTTTCTTTGAAATTTGTTATAATATTTTTATAGACTCTGTGGATTAGTGTTTTTTCCTATCGCTTGACGATTTCTTTGAAAGGCTCTAACCACAGATGTTTGTTTATTTGTTAATTAGTTAGATAACGCATGACGTTTTATTTAGAACGAGGCTACATTAAGCAAACATTTTGTGGATCACATTGTCTAAATTTTATTTAAAAGGAGTATTCTCTATGATTTATATTGGTATCGATGTTGCAAAGAACAAACATGATTGCTTTGCAATGAGCTCTGATGGAGAAATTTTATTTGAAAGAATGACTATTCCGAATAATTTGAACGGATTTTATTCTTTATTCAACTCTATTTCTCAACTTAACGAAAGTTTTGAAAATATTAAAGTAGGACTTGAAGCTACTGGACACTACAGCAATAATATTCTTAACTTTCTGACATCAAAAGGATTTAATGTTTATGTCATTAATCCACTACAAACTAATCTTTTCAGAAAAGGTCAAAGCCTTAGAAAGACCAAAACAGATAAGTTAGATGCTCGTTTTATTGCTACAATGCTTATCACAGAAAACTTAAAGCCCTACTCTAATTTATCTTATCACATTTCTGAATTAAAGTCACTAGTTAGACATAGATTTCGTTTAGTTCACGAACGTTCTAAATTTAAAACCTCTCTTTCTAGGCTGGTTACACTTATTTTTCCAGAATTAGAAAAAATCGTTTGGTCTATTTCTCAAAATTCTGTGCTTTATCTTCTTAATGAACTTCCTTCTGTAAAAGAAATTTCTAATTGCAATTTAAAACATCTTACTTCTATTTTAGAAAAATTTTCTAAAGGAAAATATAGTAGAGATAAAGCTATTGAAATACGTGAACTTGCTAGAAAATCTATTGGTACTAATAGTCATTCTTTATCTTTTGAATTGAAACAAGTTATTCAGTCTGTTTTATTCTTACAATCACAAATTGATGATATTGATAAAGAATTGAAAACTTTAGTCGATGAACTTAATAGTCCAATAATGTCAATCCCTGGTATTTCTTATGTCTCTGCTGCTTTTATTTTAGCTGAAATTGGTGATATATATAACTTTGATTCACCAGCTAAATTACAAGCTTTTGCAGGACTTGACCCCTCTACATATCAGTCTGGAAAATATTCTGCAACTCATTCATCAATGGTAAAACGTGGTTCTAAATACCTTCGTTGGGCTTTACTTAATGCTACAAGACTTGTTTGCATGCGTGATAAAACTTTTAATGATTACAAAAATATGAAACTCGCTGAAGGCAAGCATTATTTTGTAGCACTTAGTCATACTTGTAAAAAATTAATAAGAGTTATTTATTATTTATTAAAAACAAACAATTCTTATCAACAATCCAAAGTAGCTTAGTTGATAGTGTTTCATACTCTTTTATAAAGCATTTTCATAAATGCTTATTTGTCATGCATTTTTCAATGTACAAATTTATATAAAATATTTTTAACTTTTTTTCATTTTTCTATTGACATTCATATAGTTAGTCTTTCTCTTTTGATAATTAATTTTCTAACCTTACGTCTTCGATAAAAAATCTTTTGCTAAAGTTAGTACTAATATTTTTTTAACATTTGCTTTTCTTAGTAACTTTGCACACTCATTTACTGTACTTCCTGTTGTATATATATCATCAAAAATAACAACATTTTTGTTATTTAACATTTGCTCATTTTGCAATTTATATACTCCTTTTACATTTTTAATTCTCTGCTTTTTAGTTAAACTACTTTGTGCTACTGTGTTTTTTTGTTTAACTAAACAATTTGATATATATTGCAAGTTTTCTATGTTTTTTGCTACTTTTTTTGCTATAATTTCACTTTGATTATAGCCTCTTTTTCTCTTTCTTTTTGCATGTATTGGTACTGGAGTTATTATATCATAACTTTTTAAAAATCTACATATTTTTTCATTTTTTAATATAAAGTTCACAAAAGTTTCATTTAAATAACTTTTTTCTCTAAATTTATATTCTATAATTTTCTTTCTTACTATTCCTTCATATTTAAATAAGTATATATGACTATCAAAATATTTATCTTTATATTTTACAATATTTAATTTTTCTGTATCTGCTTGTAAGTCTTTATCTATATATTTAGGATAAAGAATATCGCTTATACTATTCAATTTTGGAATTTCTACTTTGGAAATTATATTTTCTTCTATTTTTCGTTTTAAGCTGTTTATAATTGAATTTTCCATGATAAAATTTCTTGTTTCAGAAAAAATTTTTTTGATAATTTGCACTAACATATATTGTACCGCCTTATTTTGAAAAAAATACACATACTTTTGTATGTGTATTTATATTAACATATTATGTTTAGTTTTGCAATATACAAATTATATGTATAAATTTAAACATTACCTAAATGATTTATTTTTCATATTTCAAAATTGTCCGTCCCAAAAATCCGGAATTTTAGAACCGTCCCCCCAATTTATATTTAAGTCCTGTATTTCTTTTCTTGTTATCCGCATTTTGTATCATATACTGCACCAAATTAGCATTACCTATTATAATTAGCATTTCTTTAGCTCTTGTCATGCCTGTATATAATAGGTTTCTAGTAAGAAGCTGTGGTGATGTTTGTGGCACAACCATTATTGCAACATCAAATTCACTTCCTTGTGCTTTATGTATTGTAATTGCATAAGCATGCTCTATTTGGTCCATTTCTGAATATTGATAGTTTGCAACTTTGTCATCATCAAATTTTATGGTAATTATTTTTTCTTCATCATCTATTGCTTCAATTACTCCCAATTCTCCATTAAATATTCCTGAACCATTTTCATATTTTCCATCTATTTCTTTTTCCCAAAAAATATCATAATTATTTTTTGTTTGCATTACTCTGTCGTTTTCTCGAAATATAACATCTCCAAAAGCCTTTTCATTTAATATTGAAGGCGGATTTAAGTTTTCTTGTAATATTTTATTTAGCTCTTTCGTTCCCAATTTTCCTTTTTTAGTTGGAGTTAAAACTTGAATGTTTTTAAAGAAATCATAATTTCCATAGTTCTTCAATCTTTCTTTACATAATGATATTATGTTATATAATATTTTATCTTGATTTGCTTCATTTATATAGAAAAAGTCCTGTTTTAATTCCTTCTGGTCTATTTCTTCTTCATCTTCTAAATCTTCTTTACTAGATTTTGACGTTTGATTTTCGTCATTAAGATTTACGGCTTGCTTGTCATTACTAGATAAAAAAGGTTGTCCTTCATTTACTCTATGCGCATTTAATATTATTTTACTTTTAGCTGCTTGTCTAAAAATTTTGTTTAACACTATTGTTGATATTTCTTCTGAATGAATTAAGTCTTTTAACACTGCCCCTGGTCCTACAGATGGTAATTGGTCTATATCTCCAACTAATACTAATTTTGTTCCTTGATATAATGCTTTGGATAAATAATTCATTAAAAATATATCTACCATTGACATTTCGTCTACTATAACTACGTCTGCATCTAGTGGCGCTACCTCATATTCTTTATTATTAAACATTCCTTGGTCTGATTCAAACTTTCCTATTTCTAATAATCTGTGCAATGTTTTGGCTTCTTCTCCTGTTGTTTCAGTCATACGTTTTGCTGCCCTTCCAGTAGGCGCACATAAAACTACTTTTTTACCATTTCTTTTGTACATATCTATAATGCTTTTTATTATTGTTGTTTTTCCTGTACCAGGTCCACCAGTAATTATACATACGTTATTTTCATTTACACTTTCTATTGCCTCTTTTTGCTTCTCTGAAAGTTCTATGTCTGAATGTTCTTCTATTAATTTTAACTCTTTTTTTACATTGTTTATTTTTTTGATATTTTTACTTTTATTTAAAATCTTTATTTTATCTGCTACATTTTCTTCTGCCTTGTAAAAAGCAGATAGATATATCCATTTTTCCTCTCTGTTTTCGTATGCCACATCTTTTTCCTCTGCATTTTCTTCATTACTTTCGCTTGTTATATTTTTCTTTTCTTCACTTTTTATTTTTCTTACTTCTTCTACTATATCTCCTTTTACTTTAAGTTCTATTATACTTTCTTCTATATCTTCATTCTCTACTGATAATAGAGTTTTGCAGAAATCTATTAAATTTTCTAATAATACACAACAATGACCATTATATGATGCACACATTAAGGCATATTTTATTCCACTTTTTACCCTTTTTTCATTATTATATGGAAGTCCTAAATCCATTGCCATTTTATCTATTTTTTTGAAGTCCACATTATTAGCAACATCAACTAATATATATGGATTTGCTTCTATTTCTTCTATTGCGTTTGCTCCCAACGCTTTATATACATTTTTTGCATTTTGAACACCAATTCCAAATTTCTCTAAAAAACCTACTATTTGCCATAGCTCCCAATTTTCCACAAATGTTTCTGATATTTGTATAGCCTTATCTACAGTTATTCCTTTAATATTTGCAAGCCTTCTTGGTTCAAATTTTAGAACATGAATAGTTTCTTCTCCAAATTCTTTTATTATTCTTTTCGCAGTAGCAGGTCCTACTCCTTTTATAGTTCCATTTGATAAATATCTTTCTAATGCTCCTAATGTTTCAGGCATAAGTTTTTCAAATGTATTTACTTTAAATTGTTCACCATAATCTTGGTGTACTACAAAGTTACCTTCTAATTTTAAAGTATCTCCAACATTAATAAAAGGTAAATAACCTACTATTACAGTATCTCCTTCTTGTGTTTCAAATTCTGCTACAGTATAACTATTTACCTCGTTTTGATAAATTATATCTTTAACTTCGCCTTTGATTTCCAAAAAATGTCCTCTTTTCCTTATAAATTTGCCACTATTTTCAAATTCATTTTTCTTTTATATTCGCTTATTTTAAATTTGCTCTTATTTTATCAAAAAAGAAATGTTTTTACAACATTTCTCTTTAATAATCTATACATTTTTAATTCCTTCTATTATTTCTTTACATTCCCTCCAATTTGTAACTTTTATGCAACTATAATCTTTACTTAATTTTTCTAAAATTTCCTTCGTGTCATCTGTAGAATTTAAGTCTGTTACTATTATATCTTTTACATTCTCTTCTTTTCCATATAAAATTCTAAAAAGTATTGAACGTAGAAAACCTTCTATTTTGTTTTCTTGATTTTTTACTGCTATTATAAAGTAAATTCCTTCTGACTTTAAACTTGTATGTAAACATATGCTTAATATTGCCTTGACTAGCTCTATTGCACCATAAATTGCCATTGTCCAGAGTATAGCATTTAATATAAAATCTCCCATATATATGCCCCCTAATACCATATAATATGATAGATTTTATTGGACGGTTCCATTTTTAGACTCTCTTATAAAGTTTTTATACAGCCATTAAATCTCGAACTTTTAAAACTGCCTTGAAAATTTTACCTTTCTTCTTCATCATGTTCTTTTCTTAAATTTAAAATACTTGATAATCTATTATAAATTTGTTCATGTATATCTTCTATTGTTCTTAATTTACCATTTTGAACACAATCTATTTGGTACCAACCATATTTTTTTGCTACATCAAGAGCTGCACTATGTGCATCTCTTAAATGATTTTCATCACTTTCATGAATATCTTTTTGAGCTGTATGTGAAAATTTATTTTCTCTATCTTTTATTAATTCTAATGCCGTTTCAACAGGCATATTTAAGAAAAATACTTCTGTTGGCTTTGGAAGACCATATAGGTTAAATTCAAAGTCTAATAACCAATCTAAAAATTTCTCTCTTTCTTGCTTATTATCTATTTTTCCGGCCT
Source organism: uncultured Clostridia bacterium (assembly GCA_947593355.1). Lineage (GTDB taxonomy): Bacteria > Bacillota > Clostridia > TANB77 > CAG-508 > UMGS1663. The sequence continues at coordinate 5,949 of CANQDO010000006.1, forward strand.
GATGCACCATGTTTGCTGTTGTATACCTATCTGCTAATATTATTCCACCATTTTTGTAGTATTCTTCAAAATCTTTTTTATATGTTGCATACCTATCTACTGCATAAAAAGTTGAAGCTATATATGGGCTTATTTGTTTTGCATTTTTTCCAAATTCCCCTGATAAATACATTTTTACTAGAGCTGAACTTGGTGAATCGTAATTTGGAAAACTCATAACTCTATAATCTATTTTTTGCTTATCTAAACTTCCTTTTAATAATTCAAATTGAGTTTGTTTTCCGCTTCCATCTGTTCCATCAATAACAAATAATTTTCCCATATTTTTTACTTCCTTTCCTACAATTTTTACTGTTTGCATACTTATAAAATCTTCAATTAATATTTTATTTTCTTATTTCCATTCCTTGTTTTTCTATTGCTTGTATAATCTTGTTCAATATATCATTTATCTCATCATCTGTCAATGTTCTATCTTGAGCTTCAAACTCTAAAGAATAGGCTATGCTCTTCTTGCCTTTTTCTACATTTTCCCCTGTATAAACATCAAACACATCTGTACTCTTAAGCAAGTTTCCGGCAGCTTTCTTTATTATTTTTGCTATTTCTTCTGAAGCTAGATTTTTTTCTGCAATAACTGCTAAATCTTTCTTTATGCTTGGGAATTTTGATATTTCTTTATATTTCATTTTTCCTGTTTTTATTTCTAGTAATAAATCTAAATTAATTTCCATTACATATACAGGTTCTTTTGAAACAGTTGGATGTACTCTTCCAACTATTCCTACTTGTTTACCATTTACTACTATTTGTGCTGTTTGGCCTGGATGAAATTCTTGAGGAATATTGCCTGCTACAAAGCTATATCTATTTTCATATCCTAAATAATTTAATAATTCTTCTGCAATACCTTTAATTATATAAAAATCTACTTGTTTTCTATTGTCTACGCCTAAATAATATTCACCTGACATTAATACACATAATTTTGAATCTTCTCCATATTCTCCATTTTTCTTATAAAAACCTTTACCTATTTCAAAAATTGAAACATCTTTTACATTATGTGCTTTATTATATTCGTATATTTTTAGTAATGATGGTATCATACTATATCTTAATGTATTTCTTTCTTCTGTCATCGGGTCTAATAATCTTACCATTTCAAATTCGTCTAATGTAAATTTTGAAGCTTCTTTATCATTTACAAGTATATATGAAAGTGTTTCATTTAATCCTAATAAAATCATTTTATTTCTTATTTCTCTTGGAACTTTATTGTAGCTTCCTGGTCTTACTGGAAGAATTGGTAATTTTCCTTCTATATTATCTACACCATAAATACGTCCAACTTCTTCTATTAAATCTTCTTTTATGCTTATATCTAACCTTCTTGTAGGTACATATACTTTTATAGTTTTTCCTTCTTCCTTGTATTTGAAACCTAACTTTCTAAATACTTCTAATACCTCTTTTTCAGGTACTTCTAAGCCTAAAAGATTATTTATATCTTCGTATGTTATACTAATTTCTTTATCTTCCTTGCTTGTTGTATCGTATTTTGCAAGTCCTGTAACAACTTTTGCATCTGCATATTTTTCTAGCAAATTACAAGATCTTTCTATCGCCATGTATGTTCTTACTGGATCTAATCCTTTTTCAAACCTTGAACTAGCTTCACTTCTTAATATTTTCTTTGATGTTTGCCTTATTTTTACTGGATTGAATATTGCTGATTCTATAATTATATTTTTAGTAGTTTCTTCAATTTCTGTATCTAAACCACCCATAACACCAGCTAAACCTATTGCTTTTGTTCCATCAGAAATAACAATATCATCTTCAGATAAAGTTCTTTCTATATTATCTAATGTTGTTAGTTTTTCTCCTTCTTTTGCCATTCTAACTTCTATTTTTCCTTTTAGAGTATCTGCATCATAGTAATGTAGTGGTTGACCTGTTTCTAACATAACATAGTTACTAATATCTACTACATTATTTATTGGCCTTATTCCTGATGCAATTAATCTATTTTTTATGAATGCTGGGCTTTCCTTGATACTTACATTTTCTACTCTTTTTGCTAAAAACAATTCACAATTTTCAGTATTTATTTCTAATTTGAAACTTTTATTTATATCTTCTCCATCTTCTTTATGTGATGTTTCTATTTCTTTAACAGGCTTATCATATATTGCTCCAAGCTCATATGCCATTCCTAAAATACTTAATAAATCTCCACGATTTGCAGTTAGCTCAAAGTCTATTACTCCATCATCCATTTCCATAAACTTTAATGGATCTCCTCCAACTGGTGCATCTTGTGGCAATTCATGTATTCCATCTCTATCTGCATCTGTTAAAAATTTATTTTCTAACCCAAGTTCTGCAATAGAACATAACATACCATTAGATTCTTGACCTCTTATATTTCCTTTCTTTATTTTAAAATCTCCTGGAAGCTCTGCGCCAACTAATGCAACTATAACTTTTAATCCTTTTCTAACATTTGGTGCACCACAAACTATTTGCAATATTTCATTTCCAACATCTACTTTGCATACATGTAAATGGTCTGAATCTGGATGCATTTCACATTCCTTTACTTCTCCTATTACTAAATTTGTTGCATTTATTAACTTTCCGCATGAATCATATTCATTTCCTACTCTAGTCATGTCATCTGCAATTTTCTCAATGTCACCATCATCTATATCCACATAATCTTTTACAAAATTTGTACTTAATTTCATTTTTATTTCCTTTCCATACTAAAAAGTATTTATAAATAATTCTAATCTTTTCTATCAAATTGTTTTAAAAATCTTACATCATTTGTATATAAATAACGAATGTCAGTAATTCCATATTTAAACATTGCTAAACGGTCTAAACCAGTACCAAACGCAAATCCAGTATATTTTTCTGGATCATAACCATTCATTTTTAATACATTTGGATGTACCATTCCTGAACCTAATACTTCAATCCAACCTGTTTGCTTACATAGGTTACAGCCTTTTCCTCCACACTTAAAGCAACTAACATCTACCTCATAAGATGGTTCTGTAAATGGGAAATAACTTGGTCTAAATCTTAATTTTGAATTTTCTCCTAACATCTTTTTAACAAATATTTCTAGAGTACCTTTTAAATCTGCTAAAGAAATATTTTTATCTATTACTAAGCCTTCTACTTGACCAAATTGATGTGAATGTGTTGCATCATCATCTCTTCTATATGTTTTTCCTGGGCATATAACCCTTATTGGTGTTTTTTCTTCATTTGCCATCATTACTCTTGCTTGAACAGCTGAAGTTTGTGTTCTTAATAAATACTCTGGTGAAACATAAAAACTATCTTGCATATCTCTTGCAGGGTGACCCTTTGGAAGATTTAATCTTTCGAAACAATATTCATCTGTTTCTAGTTCTGGACCATCTACTACATCATAACCCATTGAAACAAATAAATCTTCTATTTCTTCAATTATTCTGTTTACTGGGTGCTTACTTCCTGTTTTTATTTTTGTTCCTGGAAGTGTTATATCTATTTTTTCTTCCTCTAATTTTTTTGTTAATTCTTCTGCTTTATATTGTTCTTCCTTTTCTTCTATTAGTTTTTCTAATTCATCTCTAACAACATTTACCAATGAACCTATTATTGGTCTTTCTTCTGGAGTTAATGCTCCCATTCCTCTTAATACTGCTGTTAGCTCTCCTTTTTTTCCTAAATATTTTACCTTTAGGTCGCTTAATTCTTTTACATCCTTTACATTTGCAATTTCTTCTTTTGCATTTTTACTAATTTGTTCAATTTGCTCTTTCATTATTTTCTCCTTTCTTTTATGTAAAAAAGAAGCAATTCCTATATATAGGACGAATTGCTTCTTTTCGTGGTACCACCTAATTTCGTTAGAATATTTTTATTATACCTTATATTTCAAACACGTAACGTATTTTGCTACGTACTTATATCTAACCTCATTTTCTTTAACGCAGAATTACGCTATTTTTTACTTTACATAAATTTTTATTACTTTTGCTATTTATATAACGATTTTATGTTTTTAAAAATAGTCCTCCAAAGTGAAATTTCTGCAACTATGGTATAGCTAGCTCACAGCAAATGCCAGCCTCTCTTAATACTTTAATAATTGCATACTTTGCTCTTTCATAGGATTTTTATTACATCTTTTAATATATTAACATATTTTTTCGAAAAATACAACCAATTATTTACATTTTTTAGCTTATATACTAATTATATATGTATTACTTTTAAATTTTTAACAATTTTTTTGATTCTGCACTTTTTTATACTCTTCAAATTCCTCGTTAGATATTTCTAAATATTTTTTTATTTTTTCCTCTGGTTCATTTCCCTCTAGCATATTCTTTATTAATACAGTTATAATTTGTATTCTAACTTCTTTTTCTGCTTCTCTTTTTCCTTCGTTTTTTGCTTTTCTTATTATTTGCATTTTTTCTTTCATTAAATTTTCAGCAAGCATTCCAACTACCTCCTTCTTATTTTTCAATTTTTGTAAAAATTTATTTATTTCTTCTTTTTCAAGAGTTTGACTTAATATGTATTTAATTATTCTTTCAATCTTTATTTTATCTTTATCAGATTCTGCGTTTTCTATTATATAATCTAAAGTTTCTATTAACTCTTGCTTTGTTTTGCACTTTTCTACTGCTATAACTTTAGAAATAAAACTTTCATTTTCCAGTAACTCATTTTTAGTATAATTATTAGAATCTAATAAATTATATTTTGCATTTATATCACTTTTGTCATAACCTATAATTTTTTCCTCTAAAGTTTGATATTCTAATACAGAATTCCATTTTCTATTTCCAGTATATATAACTATAGGTATTACTTTTGGATATTTATAGTCTTCGCTTTGTAACTCGTTTAAATCAATTGCATTTCTAATTATTTCTATTGCATAATTTAAAATTCTATATGGCATTGAGTAATCTACATAAGATTGATGCTCTATTAAAAAAAATATGTTTCTTTCTTTTAATTTATACACAATATCTGACTCTTGATTTTTATAACTTTGAGTTATAAAACTACTATTATATTTTTCTAATTCTGAAGACTTCACCTCTTTTCTAAATTCAAAAAATTTATTTAATAATTTCGCTACCTCCTCTTCATCTGCGAATAAATCTCTAAATAATTTATCATGTGTGTTATTAATACGATCAGAGTCATAACTATATTCTAGCTCTTCTTCTCTTAATGTATAACTATTGAATGTATCAAATGTATTTTTATATTTATAATAATCTTTGTACGTTATCTCTTTCAATAGCCTTCCTCCTTTCATTATTATATTTTATACCGCGGCTTTTAGTCAATATTAACTTATAAGTTTTGTTTGCATTTTAAAGCTAAATTTGCCCAAAAATTGTATTAATTGAACCTTTTTTATTTAATTATTAAATTTATTGGAATATTTATAGATATATAATTTTACTTTGAAATTTAATTTTCTTTTTTATCTAATTAATTTGAATTTTAATTTTTAAATTTATTTTTAAATTTGGTTCCTTTGAATTTAGTTTAAAATAAAATGTTTTATGTTAATTCAGTTATAACACACTTTTCTATCAATTGCAAACATTTTTCATCGCCTTTTTTCGACATTTTGGCTTTAAATGCACTTATTTAGACAATTATACGCTATACATTTATATATATTTTTTAATAAATTTTGCAAAATATTAATATATTATTTATTTAGTAACATTTTGTGGGGACCAGCAAATTATAGCTTGTAAAAAAATTTATTTTGTAAAACTTGTTTTGCACAAATAAATTTTTAAACAAGCTATTATGCAGCTTAAGAGTTACTAAATAAATAATATATTCATATTTTGCAATTATTGCAACACAAAAAAATGAGCCCAAACTTTATTTTGTTTTGAGCTCAATATAATTTATAAAAATTTATGCTGTTTCTTCTTTTTTATTTGTATTCTTTCTTTGAGGTTTTACCACTTCTTTTTTAGACTTTTCTTTATTGGCATTTATTACTAATTTAGGTTGTTGTTTATTAATTACAGTATCCTTTGTAATTATGCATTTTTCTATATTAGGATTTGAAGGAATGTCAAACATAATATCTCGCATAATTTCTTCTATTATAGAACGCAAACCTCTTGCTCCTGTTTTTCTTTCTATTGCTTTATCTACAATAGTTTCTAATGCTTCAGGTTCAAATTCCAATTCAACATTATCAATTTTTAACAATTTTTGATATTGTTTTACCAATGCATTCTTTGGTTTTGTTATAATTTCTATTAATGCATTTTTATCTAATTCCTTTAATGTTGCAATTATTGGCATTCTACCTACAAATTCTGGTATTAGTCCAAACTTTAATAAATCTTGTGGTAATAGTTCATCAAAAATTTTATATTTATCTATTGGTTTATTGCTTACTATTTCAGCAGAAAAGCCTATAGATTTTTTACCTGTACGGCTACCAATTATTTTGTCTAATCCTTCAAATGCTCCACCACATATAAATAATATGTTTTCTGTATTTATTTGTATTAATTCTTGATGTGGGTGCTTTCTTCCGCCTTGTGGTGGCACTGATGCTGTTGTACCCTCTATTATTTTTAATAATGCTTGTTGTACACCTTCACCACTTACATCTCTAGTTATTGATGGATTTTCAGACTTTCTAGATATTTTGTCTATTTCATCAATATATATAATTCCTCTCTCTGCTTTTTCTACATCATAGTCTGCATTTTGTATTAATTTTAAAAGTATATTTTCGACATCTTCTCCTACATAACCTGCTTCTGTTAAAGTAGTTGCATCTGCTATTGCAAATGGTACCTTTAAAATTTTTGCAAGCGTTTGCGCAAGTAGTGTTTTTCCACAACCTGTTGGACCAAGTAATAGTACATTGCTCTTTTGTATTTCTACATCATCATCATCTTTTTGAGGATTATTTATACGTTTATAATGGTTATAAACAGCTACTGATAATGTTTTTTTAGCATCTTCTTGGCCTATAACATAACTATCTAATATTTCCTTTATTTGTGCAGGATTAGGTAAATCATTTTCTTTTTTGTTTATAGTATATGTTTCCTCTTCATCTTCATATTCTTCACTTTCCATTATATTGCTACAAACTTTTATACATTCATTACAAATATATACTCCAGGTCCTGCAATTATTTTTTGTACTGCATCTTGTGACTTTCCACAAAATGAACATCTTACATTTCTATCCATTTTTGCCTTCTCCTTTATATGTTATATTCTATGCTCTTTTTTCTAAAATTCCATCAATTAAACCATATTTTAATGCTTCTTCTGCTGTCATGTAATTGTCTCTTTCTGTATCTCTTTCGATTACATCTAAAGGTTGACCTGTCCTTGCACTTAATAATTTATTTAATTTTTCTCTTGTTTTTACCATATGGTCTGCATGTATTTTTATTTCAGTAGTTTGTCCTGATATTCCTCCACCTGCTATTAATGGTTGATGTATTAATATTTCTGCATTTGGAGTTGCAAACCTTTTTCCTTTTTCTCCTGAGCATAGTAAAACTGCTCCCATACTTGCAGCCATTCCTACGCAATATGTTGCAACTGGGCATTTTATGTAGTTCATTGTATCTACTATTGCCATTCCGTCTGTAATAGAGCCTCCAGGACTATTTATATATAAAAATATTTCTTTATCTGGATCTTCTGACTCTAAAAATAATAATTGTGCTATTACTAAACTTGCTGACGTTGGATTTACATCTTCCCCTAAAAATATTATTCTGTCTTTTAACAATCTTGAGAAAATATCGTATGACCTTTCCCCTTTTGATGTTTGTTCAATAACATATGGTACTAAACTGTTCTTTTCCATTATTTTTCCTTCCTTTCATGTAGCCTTAAAGGCCTTTTTATAATAATTTAATATAATTTTATAAAGTAACAAAAGTTAGTGGTAAAAATATGTATTATATTAAACAAATTATCACCCCTAACTTTCTACATTTATTATTTTATTTTTGCATTATCAACTATGAATTTTATTGCGTTTTCTGTTTTTATGTTTTCTGTAATATAAAGTTTTAAACTTTCATTTGCTTCTAATTCTTCAGGCTTCTTTCCATAGTTTTTAGCCATTTCTTCTATTTTTGCTTTTACTTCATCTTCAGATGCTTCTATTTTTTCTGCTTTAATAACTGCTTCTAAAACTAATCTTGATTTTACACTTCTTGTAGCTTGTTCTTCAAATTCTTTTCTCATATCAGCATCTGTTTTATTTATCATTTGTAAATATTGTTTTAATGATAAACCTTGATAACTTAATCTTTGTTCAATATCTTTTACCATATTATCTATTTCTGTTTCTATCATTCCTGATGGAATATCTATTTGAGTATTATCACACACTGTTTTAATAGCTTCTTCCTCAGTTTCATATTTTGCTTTTGATACATTTTGTTCTTCTAATTTTTCCTTTATACTATCTTTTAATTCTTTTAAAGTATCGAACTCACTAACATCTTTAGCAAATTCATCATCAATTTCTGGTAATTCTTTTTTCTTTATTTCGTGTAATTTAACTTTAAATGTAGCTTCTTTTCCAGCTAAATCTTTTGAAAAATATTCTTCTGGGAATGTAACATTTATATCTTTTTCTTCATCTATTTTCATTCCTATTATTTGATCTTCAAAACCTGGTATAAATGTATTGCTTCCAATAACTAATTCATGGTTTTCAGCTTTTCCACCTTCAAATGCCTTACCATCAACATAACCTTCAAAGTCTATAACTGTTGTATCACCGTTTTCTACTGGTCTATCCTCAATATTTACAAGTCTAGCATTTTTTTCTGCCATATGACCTATTTCGTGGTCTATATCTCCATCTGTCACATTATACTCTATTTTTTTAATTTCTATACCTTTATATTTTCCAAGTTCTACTTCTGGTTTTGTTTGAACTATTGCTGTAAATATAAGGTCTTTTCCTTTTTCCATTTGTGTTATATCAATTTCAGGTCTGCTTACTGCTTCTATTCCAGCCTCTTTTAACTCTTTTTCGTATATTTCTGGAACTATTTCATTAAAAGCATCCTCATAAAAAATTTGTGCACCATATTGTTTTTCCACCATTTTATATGGAGCCTTTCCTTTTCTAAACCCTGGAATAGTTATGTATTTTGCACTTTTGGCATATACTTTTTGTATTCCTTCTTCAAATTTTTCGGCTTCGATTGTAAAGCTTAATTTTACTTCATTATTTTTGTCTGTCTTTTCTACTTTTATACTCATTTCTTTCAATCCTTTCATGATTTGCTTAAATAATTAGCTTTTTTATTATACCACATTTTAACGGAATTGCAAGTCCTTTTAATTGTTTTTATCGTTTTTATGCCATAAGTCAGCTCTTGAAATCATATAAAGTTTCAAGCATTGCAATATAAAAACATTAATAATATACAAGGCTGTCCCAAACTGACCCATTTGTAGGAATTTGGGATAGCCCTCCAATTCTTACATTTTGCAATTTTCTTTTCCAACAATTTCTTCAAACTCCTTAAATATTGGTTCATTTAATAAAATTGCCTTTGAAGTTATTAGCTTTCCTTCATTTTCTATTTGAAGTATTGTATTATTTCTATCTCCTTGGAAAAACCTAATTGCTCCTTTTAGCCTACTTTTTTGTTCTTCTGTAATGTTTGTTATATCAACTTTTAAAATACTTCTTTTGTTTGGTGTATTACCTACATTATTTACAGCAAAAGAAAAATCGCTAATTTTACTTGCTATTATCGTTACATCTCCTTCGTCTTCTCTTATACTTAACCTGCCTTCTACCATAACAATATTATCTTCCATTAATGAATTTGCAGATGCTTGGTAACAGTTTTCAAATACTATTATTTCCATACTTCCGTGCAAATCTTCTATTGTTACAAATGCCATTATTTTATTGTTTTTAGTATATTTTTTCTTAATATTACTTATAATTCCAGCATATTTAACATTTTGACCATCTTTATATGGGAATTTGCCTGTTTCTTCTAGTTCTTGCAAACCTTCCATTATTGCAACACTACTAATATTGGTATGAGATTCTATTTGCGTTCTTAAACCTTCTAATGGGTGCCCTGAAATATATAAGCCTAACATTTCTTTTTCCATAGAAAGTAACTCTTTGTCAGTATACTCTTTCAAATATGTATAGTTATATTTCATTTGTTCTAAAGACTTATCCTCTTCTTCTTTTCCTCCTAAATCAAACATTGAAACTTGCCCTTGATAACTTTTCTTAGAACTATCTGAAATTGTATCTATTATTGACTCGAAAGATGCCATTAATGTGCTTCTTGTTTGTTCAAAATTATCAAATGCTCCTGCTTTTATTAAACTTTCTATACATTTTTTGTTTACAGCTTCATTTTGAATTCTTTCACAAAAGTCTGTAAAACTTTTATATTCTCCATTTTTTTCACGTTCTTCTACTATGTTTTCTACCGCAGTACCAACATTTTTTATACTTCCTAAACCAAACCTAATTTTATTTCCATCTACCGTAAATCTTGAATTACTTTTGTTTATATCTGGCTTTAATATTTCAATATGTAGTCTTTTACATTCATCTATATATCCTGGTATTTTATCTAGATTTCCTAAAAAGCTATTTAAAGTTGCTGCCATAAATTCTGCAGGATAATATGCTTTTAAATACGCTGTTTGATATGATACTACTGCATATGCTGCTGCATGTGACTTATTGAAGGCATATTTTGCAAACTCTGCCATTTCGTCAAATATTATATCGGCATCTTTTGCTTCTATTCCATTTCTAACACAACCTGGAACTACTACATTGCCATCTTCATCTACTTGTCCATTTATAAAAATTTCTCTTTCTTTTGCCATAACATCTAGCTTTTTCTTACCCATTGCACGCCTTACTAAATCTGCTCTTCCTAATGAATAACCCGCTAAATCTCGTACTATTTGCATTACTTGTTCTTGATATACCATACAACCATAAGTTACTTCTAGTATAGGTTTTAGTGCAGGATGCGTATATACCGCATGTTCAGGATCTTTTTTGTTTGCAATGTACCTTGGTATTTGATCCATAGGACCTGGCCTATATAATGAAACACCTGCTATAATATCTTCTAAACAGTCCGGCTTTAATTCTTTCATAAAGTTTGTCATTCCTTGACTTTCAAACTGGAATATTCCAACAGAATTTCCATCTTGCCATAATTTATATACTTTAGGATCATTCATGTCCTTATCAAACTCTACTTTTATTCCTCTATTTGTTTTTACTAAATCCATTGTATCTTTTATAACTGTTAGCGTTCTTAAGCCTAAAAAGTCCATTTTTAAAAGCCCTAACTCCTCTAAAGTTGTCATTATATATTGTGTAGATATATTTCCATCTCTTACATACAAAGGCACATAAGTATCAACCGGCTCTTTTGTTATAACTATTCCACATGCATGTGTTGATGCCTGACGTGGCATTCCCTCTAATGCCATTGCTATATCTAACAATTTTTTTGTATCATTATCATTTTCATAAAGTTCACGTAGTTCTCTATTTTGTTCCATTGCCTTTTTTATTGTAATATGTATTTCGTTTGGTATCATTTTTGCAAGTTTATCTGCATCTGCATAAGGAACATCCAAAACTCTTGCAACGTCTCTTATTACCATTCTTGCTGACATTGTTCCAAAAGTTATAATTTGTGATACATGGTCATAACCATATTTTTCACATACATACTCTATTACCTTATCTCTTTTTTCATAACAAAAATCAACGTCAAAATCGGGCATACTAATTCTTTCCGGGTTTAAAAATCTTTCAAAAATTAATGTATATTTTATTGGGTCTATATCTGTTATTCCTATTGAATACGCAACAATAGAACCTGCTCCAGAGCCACGCCCTGGACCAACAGGTATATCGTGAGTTTTTGCAAAGTTTATATAATCCCAAACGATTAAGAAATAGTCTACATAGCCCATCTTTTTAATTACAGACAATTCATAATCTGCTCTATTTTTTATTTCTTCTGAATAATTTTCGCCATACCTTTTTATTAAACCATCAAATGTTAATTTTTCTAAATAATCATAATGTGTTTTGTATTCTTCTGGTACATCATAATTTGGAAGAATTGTATGTCCAAATTCAAATTCTACATTGCATTTTTCTGCTATTTTTACGGTATTTTCTACAGCATCCGGAACAGCTTCAAAATAATTTATCATTTCTTCTGGTGATTTTATATATAATTCGTCTGTTTCAAACCTCATTCTATCTTCATCAGACATTTTCTTTCCAGTTTGAATACATAATAATACCTCATGATTATATGCATCTTCTCTTCTTGAATAATGCGCATCATTTGTAGCCACAAGAGGAATATTTAGTTCTCTTGCTATTTCTATTATTTTTTGATTTACTAAAACCTGCTGTTTTATGCCATTATTTTGAATTTCTAAATAATAATCATCTCCAAATAAATTTTTATACCATAATGCTACTCTTTTAGCTTCTTCCATATCATTTTTTAATATTGCTTGACTTATTTCTCCAGCTAAACATGCACTTTGGCATATTAAGCCTTCATGATATTTTTCTAATATTTCTTTATCGATACGAGGTTTATAATAAAAACCCTCTGTAAAGCTTAATGATACTAATTTTGATAAGTTTTTATAACCGTTGTTATCTTTTGCAAGTAATATTAAGTGGTTATATTTACCATCTATACTTGGATCTTTGTCAAACCTAGTACGTGGAGCAACATATACTTCACAACCTATTATAGGTTTTATTCCATTTGCTTTGCATGCTTTATAAAAGTCTATTACTCCAAACATTACACCATGATCTGTAATTGCTATTGAGTCCATTCCTAACTCTTTTGCAATTACTGGTATGTCTTTTATACGATTTGCACCGTCTAATAAACTAAATTCACTATGTAAATGTAAGTGTACAAAATTTGACATTTATTCTACTTCCTTTCGCAATTAAATTTATGTGTTTCAAAGTTATATTTATAAATTTTTTCCGTTGCCCCTTTTTAAGAAAATGTAATTCACTTCGTTCATAACATTTTCTAAAATGGTCCCCACGAGTCACTACAAAAATTTATAAATATAACTTTGAAACTACTAAAATGCAATTTATTTAAATAATTTACTTTTTATTTGCAAGTATTCTAGCCATTTGAATTCCTGATGCTGAAGCCATCATTAAACCTCTTGTCATTCCACCACCATCACCAATTGAATACAACCCTTTTATATTTGTTTCAAAATTTTCATCTATTGTTACTTTATTACTATAAAATTTAATTTCTGGAGCATATAATAAGTTTTCTGGATTTGCAAAGCCTTCTACTACTTTATCTAATGTTCTTATAAATTGCATAATATCAGTCATAGTTCTATAGCCTATGGCAAATGTTATATCTCCTGGTACTGCTGATTTTAATGTTGGTACAACTCCATTATTGTTTAACTCTTTTTCCCATGTTCTTTTTCCTCTATATATGTCTCCTAACCTTTGTACTAATACATTTCCTCCGCCCAATTCATTTAAATTTTTAGCAACATTCCTTCCATAATCTATTGGCTTATCAAATGGATGATTAAACCTATGTGATACAAGTATTGCTAAATTTGTATTTGTACTTTTTTTATCTTTGTATGAATGTCCATTAACTAATGTTAAATTATGATCATATACTTCTGATGACACAAAACCGCTTGGGTTTTGACAAAATGTTCTTACTTTATCTCCGAAAGGTCCTGGTCTTCCAATAAATTTCCCTTCATACATATATTTATTTATGTTTTTCATAACTTCATCTGGAAGTTCATAACGAACACCAATATCTACTACACCAGCTTGTGTAGCTATATTATGCTTTGTACACATATCTACTAACCAATTAGCACCTTTTCTGCCTACTGCTATTATTACATTATTTCCATATATAGCTTCTGAATTTTTATCTTCTTCATCATCATTTTCCTTTGCTTGCTTTATTAGTTCACTTGATTTTTTTACTTTTACACCTTTTACAGTTCCATCTTCTATAATTAAGTCATTTACTGTTGTTTCAAACATCATATCTATTCCATTGTCTTCAAGATATTTTTCTAATTTTTTATATAATTCATGTGCCTTTTCTGTTCCTAAATGTCTAATAGGAATATCTATTAATGTTAATCCTTCTTTTTTAGCTCTCTTTTTTATTTCAGAGACTTCTTCTTTATATTCTGTACCTTCTAGATTCTTGTCTGCACCAAAATCCAAATAAATTTGATCTGCATAATCTATTAATTTCTTTGTATTTTCTACCCCTACATAATGATGTAATTCTCCTCCAACATAAAAATCATCATCTTCTTTATTGTATAGTGATAATTTTCCATCTGAAAATGCTCCTGCTCCTGAAAATCCACTTGTAATATTGCAAAATGGTTTACACTTTGTGCATACTCCAGTTTTTTCTATTGGACAAATTCTGTTTTCTACTCGCTTTCCTTGGTCTATTAATAATACCTTTTTCGTTTTATCTAGTTTAACCATTTCATATGCTAAAAAAATTGAACTTGGTCCCATTCCTACTACTATAATATCGTATTTTTGCATAATTTATCACTTTCCCTTCTTTTTGCTTAAATACATATGAATAGCCATAAAAATTTATTCGATTTTAGCTTATTCTTTTATAAATATTTTTAACGTGATACAATTGTATCACGTTTTTTTCTTTTATGAAAGGATTTTCACTATATTTTTACAAATCTATATAATTGGCTAAAAACCTGTTCTAGGTAATTTTTTCTTTTCTATTTGAGTTATCTGATCATCATCTTTCCAAAGTAAAAAGTCATCAAGATCCGCTTCTACTTGCGCCCTATTTGTGAATTTTTCTCCATCACTTACATTATTATTTAGTTTCAAAAAAACCTCAGCATTAGTTATGGTTTTAAACCCAACACTTACTTTTCCAAAATCTACTCTAATTTTTTCAATAACCTCCCCTTCTTCTAATTTTACTTTTGAAAGGTCAATATAATTATTAACTTGTGTATTTAAATTTGAGGCTAATACTTTATACGCATTCATATTTGTTCTATAGTAAATAGTATAATTTAAATTTTCACTATATGTTCCTGTATACATTTTAGTAATTTTCGCATACTCTGTAGGTATAAAGTCATACCAAGCGAAGTTGTTTAATGCTACATTTCCAGTATTTGCTACTTTCAACTCATATTTTATTTCTTTATTCTGCTCTGCTTTCGTATCACCTGTTTTTTCTATATCTACATCTGGCTTTTCAGATTCATTTGTAATATTTAATTCAACAAGTTCTTCATTCTCATTTATTTCAGCCACAAATTCTTCTTCATTTAACAAATACCATTCTCCCGATTCTACTTCTTTTATAAAATATTTGCCTTTATCTAATTTTTTAGTGATTGCTATTCCTTCTTCGTCTGTCATAATTATATCTACTAAGTTTTTATTTGCATCATATACTTCAAACCTAACATTTGAAATTGGGCTCCCTGCTTTTTCTCCATTAATAAAATTATTATCTTTGCTGGTTTTTATAATTTTTATTTGTCCTTTTTTTTGCTTATTTGTAATATTTAATTTTGCAACTTTATCTTCTGTAATTTCTACTTTTATAATTTCATTATTTAAGACATACTCATCTTTTGTTTTAATTTCTTTTATTTGATATTCTCCTATTGGTAATTTAGAAGTTTTTGCATAGCCATTTTCATCAGTTCTTATAGTTTCTACTATTTCACCATTTGAATTAATTATTTGAAATTCCACTCCTTCTAACTTTATTTCATTATTTTCTTCATCTGTTTTATATATTTCTATTTGCCCCTTTTTCTTTTCATTTTGAAGTATAACATTCGTTACCTTTCCATATTCTACAACTATATTTGATGTTTCTCCTATTAATTTATATTCTTGCAAAGTTTTTGTTTCTCTTATAGTATATTTTTGATCTATTGGTAACTTTTTTGTTATTGCTTCTCCATTTTCATCTGTTACTATTACGTCTACCACATTTTTATTTTCATCTAATACTTCAAATTCTACATTTGAAAGCTTAATTTGTTCATTATCCTTATCTACCTTTATTACTTTTATTTGTCCTTTCTTTTTCTCATTTTCAATTTTTAAATTTTTAACTTTATTTGCTTCTAATGAAACTTGCAAAACATTGTTATTCAATGCATATAGTTCATTTGTTTGAATTTCATGAAGTCTTAAAACAGGATAATCCCTTACAGGGTACGCTTTTGTAGTAGCCTCTCCCTTTTCATTTGTTACTATTGTTTCCAATACATTTCCATTTCTATCTTGCACTTCAAATGTGACATTTGGCAGACGTATTTCATTATTGTCTTTATCTACTTTTACTATTTTTATACTTCCTTTTTTTAATGAATTTTGTATTGTTACTTCTTTTGTTGTATTTTCTTCTACAATTACTTCCGTGTCTGGAGCTAAATCATACCACTTATTGGTTGATATTTCTATCAACTTGTATTTTCCTGTTCTTAAATTATCAATATGAATTTCTCCATTTCTATCAGTAATATACCTTCCTATAACCTTTTGAAATTCATCACTATACAAATTAAATTCAACTCCACCCATGCCAATTTTATTATTATTTGCATCTACTTTTAACAAAATAATATTTCCTTTTTTGTGCTTGTTTGTAAAATTAATTAATTTTGTCTTCTGATTATCTTCTACTGTAAAAGTTACATTTTCTATTTGTGATTGCAAAACATAGTCATTATTAGTTTCTATTTCTTTTACACTATAGCTATCATTTAATGGTAATGCTTTCGATTTAGCATATCCATTCTCATTTGTCACTAATGTATCTAATAATAATCCTTTTGAATTTCTTATTTCAAACTTAATTCCTTCTAATTTTATTTCTGGATAATCCTCATCACTTTTAATTACTTCAATATAGCCTTTTTTTACTTCATTCTCAATTGTTAAAGTAACTGTTTCGTCTGCTTTTACTTCTATTAATTTTTCATCTGTATTTAACTCATACCATTCATTTGTAGATACTTCTTTTATTTTATAAGTTCCCGTTCTTAAGTTATTTAATGTTATTGTGCCATCTTCTCCTGTGGTTTTAGTTGCAACTTTTTTATTTAGTTCTATATTCCATATTTCAAATGTTACATCAGAAATTGGCGTTTTCACATCTCTACTATCTACTTTTACAATTTTTAAACCTCCTTCTTTATGCTTGTTAGTAATGTCTAAAGTAATTGTTTCTCCCGCAGAAATAGTTACTTTTCTAGGTGTATTATCTAGTATATATTCATCATTTGAAGATTTTTCTGTTACTGTATATAAACCTGCTACCAAATCTAATGATTCTGCATAGCCACTTTCATTTGTAGTTATAGTTTCTACTAATTCTCCTTTTTCATCTTTTATTTCAAATGTAGTATGGTCAATAGTGTTTTGTGTTTCTTCGTCTTTTTTATATATTTGCAATTTTCCAGCCGATATCCAATTTACATATAGTCTTATATATGAATTAGTATCTGTTACAAATCCATAGCTTGACACTAAATCTTGCTCTTTTATGCTTTCAGTTTTATAAACTATAGCTTGATATGCATATTTATGATTATTTATAGGATCTGATTTCCATGATCCACTGATATTAATTGGTGCCTCTAAATGAAATCTATCTCCACCATATATATTTACATTTCCTGTAGATTTTGTTCCTTTAGTTTCATTTACTAGTACTACACCTTCTTGTAATGGTATTGTTATATAAAGACTTGAATCTCCAACTATTTCATCAGTTTGCGTGATTTGTTTACCATTTTGTATATAAGCTTTTAAATTATTGCTTCTAAAATTTAAATTTCCTACAGGAACTGGTTGTGAATTTACATAGTTTATAAAATCCTGTGCTACTCTATTTGAATTACCATTTGCAAAATGGTCTATTGCTAGAGTAGTATATACTATTGCTTGTTCCTCTGATTGAAATTTCCACTGTTTTTCACCTTTCCAACCATAATATAAACATTTTATAATATTAGGATTGTCATATATTTGAGATGTTACTTCCCTTCCACTTGGTGGTGTAGTTTTCCTATGTTCCAAACAAAATGCTATTTTTCCATTTACATAGAATTTTCCAACTGTACTTTCTCCATATGTCACACTTCCCTGATAGTCAATTATTCCATCAGCTGCTTTTACTTTAGTTTGCAAAATTGGCAATATTGCTGTTATTAGCATTACTGCTACTAATATCATACTTATAATTTTATTTCTTATCATTTTTTCTCCTTCTTGATATACATATTTAGGTTTTAAGGTTCACCCATAACCTTAATTTAATGGTAATTATTAAAGAAATTTCCTGTAATTTAAATTTCTAGAATAAAATCTTTTGTAAAAAATAATTTTAGAATTAATTCTTTGATAAAAAACAACAAATTTGTTATGTATACTTTTATCACATTTTTAAGCTTATGTCAACAATATTTTTCCGTCAATTTTCTACATTTTTCGGCATTTAGCATATTACTATATTAATATTTCCTGTTAATCATTATTATTAAATATCAACTTTTCCGAAAAAAAAAATCACAAGTAAAATTTCTTGTGATTTTTATATATTTTATAAAATTTTTATTGTTTCCTCCATATTCTTTCCTTGTGTTTTTGGAATTTGCATAACTTCAAATTTTGAAATTTTATCTCCAAATTTAATTTCTATAATATCTCCCACTTTAACTTCATAACTAGGTTTTACTACTTTTCCATTTACAGCAATTCTTCCTCCATCTGCAGCCTCATTAGCAACAGTCCTTCTTTTTATTACTCGTGATACTTTTAAGAATTTATCTAGTCTCATTAATTTTCATCCTCTCTTATAATAATCTCTTTTTGTAAACATAATGAATATATAATCATTTTATCAACTTTTCTATTTAAACTTTTCTCTAATGCCATTTTGTATAATTTCAATTGTTCTGCATATTTTTCTTTCAATATGTTTTCTTGTCCATCCTTAACATAGTCTGTTTTATAGTCAACTAAAATCAGCTTATCATTTTCATCAGTGAAATATAAATCTATTATTCCTTGTACTAATATATTTTCATCTTCATCTGTTTCTAATATTTGCTTTGAAGATATATTTATATAAAATGGCTCTTCCTTTTTTACTTTTTTAGCCTTTTTTACTTGTTGCCATAAGTCAG
Organism: uncultured Clostridia bacterium; assembly: GCA_947593355.1. Lineage (GTDB taxonomy): Bacteria > Bacillota > Clostridia > TANB77 > CAG-508 > UMGS1663. Next base: position 25,302 of record CANQDO010000006.1, read on the forward strand.
ATTTTGTATAATTCAATATGCTATTTATTGATATTTCTTTCATTTCACTTTCTGTTATTATTTTTCTGTCCTTTAAATCTTCTATTAGTTTTTCTATCTTTTCATAATTATATTCTTCTTTTTCATTAAGTTTTTGCACACATAAATGCATTAACGTTCCCTTCTGTGCACCACTAATTTTTTCTTCCTTCATAAATTTTGGAACTTGCCAAATATCTGATTTTTTTCTTTCTAAAACATTTTCATCTAATTTTTGCCCTTCAACATTTACGTCATTATTTTTAATTTTTTGTTTTAATTCTTTTATATTAGTTACTGATGTTTTTGTCATCATAGTAGTTGCTAAATTATGTTCATACTTCCAATTTAGTAATTTTTCTATGTCTTTATATTCCTTTTTATCATTTAACTTTACTTTATTTATTTTTTCTATAATATTTTCTATTTGCTTTTCTTCATTTTTATTAACTATTTCATCTTTTTTATGCTTATATAACTCTATAAACTCTGGTTTTTCCCTTAAATATATAAGTTCTAACCATCCCAAATATGAAGTATATTTTTTTAGTAAATTTTCATCAATTTTTAACTCATTTGTATAAATCTCTAATTGTTGTTCTTTTTCTTTTAAATCCTCTTCTAAATCTTTGGAAACACCTGTTATTATTAGCTTTTCTTTTGCCCTTGTTAGTGCAACATATAAAACTCTCATTTCTTCTGAAATAAGCTCTTGCTTTGTTTGTATTTTTAATGCTTCTTTTGCTAAAGTACTATATTCAATTCTTCTTTCATAGTTAATATAATTTGGTCCAAAACCTAAATCTTGATGCAATAATATTGTTTCATTTAAGTCTCTCATATTAAACTGCTTACCTGTACTGCACAAAAATACCACGGGAAATTCTAGTCCTTTACTTTTATGAATACTCATTATTCTAACTACATTTTCATTTTCGCCAATAACTTTTGCAGCTGACATATCAGTGGATGTTGTTTTTAGCTTGTCTATAAAGTTTATAAAATTAAATAATCCTTTAAAACTAGCTGTTTCATATTGTTTTGCCCTTTGAAATAGCATTTTTAAATTTGCTTGTTTTAGTTTTCCATTTTGCAATAATCCCACATAATTATAATAGTTTGTATCTATATAAATTTGCCATATTAATTCATCTAAAGATTTATATTTTTCTTCGTTTCTCCATCTTTCAATATTTTCAATAAATTTATCTATTTTCTTTCTTAAATTTTCTTTAACGCTCACTCTTGATTTTATCATTGCATTATAAAAATTTTCTGATTTACTGCCTAACCTTATTTCCACCAAATCATTATCTGTAAAACCTCCTATTTCAGATCTCATTACAGTAACAAGTGGTATATCTTGCAAAGGATTATCTATTATTTTAAGCAAGCTCATTATAGTTTCTATTTCTGTTGCTTCTAAATATTCACTTGATGTATCACTAAACACTGGTATATCAATACTATTTAGTTCTTTTTCATATATTGGTGCTAATATTGAAGTTGCACGAAGCAGTATCACTATATCCTTATAGGTTACTCTTCTATATTTTTTTAGATTTTTGTCAAAAATCTGATAATTACTATTAACTAACTTTTGGATTTTATTTGCCACAAATCTTGCTTCTAAAATTGTACTTTCTATAATTTCAAAATTTTCTTCATCATCTGCGTTTTCTTCATTATCTAATTCAGCCTCTAAATCAAAGTCTTCATCTGTTTCATTTAAATCAATAATATGTAATTCTGCATTTCCAGCATAATCAATCTTTTCTGGTGGTTCTTCATAATTTGCCCCTAAATTTAAGTATTCTTCTTCAGTATAGTCAATATCTCCTAAATTTTTACTCATAATTTCTTTAAACACTAAATTTGTAACATCTAATATATTTTCTCTACTTCTAAAATTCTTAAATAATTTAATTTTTTCTCCTTCACCATTTATATCATCATCTACCAATTTATATTTATCATACTTTTCTAAAAATAGTTCTGGTCTTGCCTGTCTAAATTTATATATACTTTGCTTAACATCACCAACCATAAATATGTTATTTCCATTAGAAATACTTTTCAATATATATTCTTGCACTAAATTACTGTCTTGATATTCATCTACTAAAATTTCATCAAACTTTTCTCTATATTTTTTTGCTACCTCTGTTGGCTCATTTTCTTTTATCAATATATTAAGTGCAAAATGTTCAATATCATTAAAATCTATTATATTTTTTTCCTTCTTTTTCTCTGCAAACATTTTTGAAAATTCTAGTACAATATCACCTAAATTTTTTATAGTTTTATACATTAAACTTATGTCTTCAAGTGCTGTTTCTGAATCATATGCAAATACTTTTTCTACTAATTTGGCAATTTTTTTCTTTATATCGTCTCTTACTTTTTTAGCATCTTCTTTATATTCTACAGTCACTTTTTTATCAACCGGCCATTTTACAAATTTAAGGTCTATTAAAGCATTATATAAATTATCCCATAAATTTACAGGTATATCTTCTGTATTAATGTTTTCTTCATTTTGAGTCATATTTATTTGTATGTTTTTATTAATATCTATGATTTCTATATTTTTTTGCATATTTTCTATTGCTGATATCTGATTTATATCATCTGCAATAGTTAAAGCAAATTTTTCTAGTTCTGGAAATCTTAATAATTTTTCCTCAACTTTTTGTAACTTTAATCTATTTTCTTTCAATTCTTCCATAAGTTGATTTATCAAAATTTTTCCCCATACAGTTTGTGCGAAGTCCAAATTTTCTTTATTTTGAATATTAAGCATCTCTATTTTTTCCTGTAACCATTTTTGTGGATTTGGTGTGCTTTGTATATATTTGTATATATTTAATATTAGTTCTTTTAAAGGTTCATCACCCTTATATGTAGTATACGTATTTATTAAATCTATAAAATTACTATCATGATTTACATATTTTTGCTCAAATAAATCTTCTAAAACTTCTTGTTTTAAAAGTTCTATTTCTGTAGTATCTCCTATTCTAAAATTTGCAGATGTCCCTATTTCATAAAAATTATTTTTTATTACATCTAAACAAAATGCATGTATTGTACTAATACTTGCTTTGCTTAATAAAGTTATTTGCCTCTGTAGATGATAATTTTCTTCATCTTGCTCTAGTTTTTTATAAATTGCATCTAAAATTCTACTTCTCATTTCACTTGCGGCAGCATTTGTGAAAGTTACCACTAATATTTTATCTATATCTATCTTTTTATTTATTACCTTATTTATTATTCGCTCAACTAATACAGCTGTTTTTCCACTACCGTGCTGCAGCTGCAACTAATATATTCGAACCTTCTTCATTTATTGCTTGTGTTTGCTCATTTGTCCATTTTACTTCTGACATATCTTTCTCCTTAAATTCTTTTGCACCATTATATTACATATTTTTTATATTTGCATTAATTTTTCCAAATTTTAATTAAACTATTAGGGACGGGGTTAAATAGTTTAGTGGGAATTTATTAACAATATTTGCAAAACATTAATATATTATTTATTTAGTAACATTTGGTGGGGACCAGCAAATTATAGCTTGTAAGCAAATTTTATTTGTAAAATTTATTTTGCATAAATAAAATTTGCCTACAAGCTATTATGTAGCTGGGAGTTACTAAATAAATAATATATTAATGTTTTGTATTAGAGTAATCAAACCCACTAAACTATTTAACCCCGTCCCTAATAGTTTAATGAAATTGTCAAAAGATATTGAATTTTATGTTTACACGTGGTAGAATATTTATGCAATTTTATAGTTTACTGAAATATTTTATTTTTTTTGATAAAAATTTAAATATTCAGTACGGTTATAAATTTTAGTATTAAGGAGGTTATGTTTATAATTTAGTCACTTTTTACACAACATCTTTAACTTTAAAGGAGAGATCAGTATGAATGTAAAAGAAGAAATTGGTAATTATTTGTTGCGGAATGGTACAGTAAACATTGTAATTTCTGGTATAACCTGTTCTGGAAAAACTACTTTTTCTAAAGAACTTGCAGACTACTTTTCAAACTACTATTCAGTTACAATCGTGTCACAAGAAAATTATTTAAAAAATATCAAGGATATTCCCAAAGTATACGAAGGCGATTTATTGGATTCTATTGATGCTTTTCATTCAGATGAGTTTAAACATGATATTGAACTATTAGTAAAAAATAAGGTTAGTATTATGCCCAAATATGATACAACAAGAGGTATAAGAATTACTAAAAGTCAAATTGTAAAGTATAGTGAAGTTAATATTTTTGAGGGCTTACATACAATACAACTTTTAAAGTCTTTGCCTAACAGTATTTTCATTTTTTTGGACACTGATATTGGCACTTGTATGCAAAGAAGGATTAAAATGGAATCTACACATTTTGGCATACCTGAAAGCAGAACTCTTGTATATTGGGATTATTGTATTCTTCCTATGTGCGAGAAATATATTTTTCCCCAAAAGCAATTTGCTGACGTCATTGTTAATGATGAGGGAGCTACATTCAATAAATCAAAAAAAATTTAACAATTTTACCAGCAAACCAAAACTAAAATTTATATCAAAAGAAGGCTTTATTTAGAGCCTTCTTTAATTTTTTATATATAATTCTGGGTCAATATATTCTTCGTCTTTCAAAATTTCAAAATGCAAATGTGGGTCATCCGCAATTTCAAATGTTGCTGTATTTCCCACAGTGCCTATTGTTTGACCTTGTTTTATTTTTTCTCCTTCACTTACAAACTCTGCTGTTAATAAATTTGAATATACCGTCTTATAACCGTCTGCATGTTCAACTACTACTGTTATACCATATCTTGGATCATTTTTTATAGACTTTACTGTGCCTTCTTCAGATGCTTTTACTATAGTTGTTTTATCTGCTTTTATATCTATTCCATTATGAGTTATCCACTCCCTTAATGTATCAGAATATACTAACTTATCTTTTGCAAATTCTTTTACTATTTCACCTTCGACTGGCTTTATAAATTTTAATTCTTTTTTAGTTTCAGGTGTCACATTACTTTCTTTGCTGTCCATATTATTTGTTTTTGTGCTATTAGTTACACTCGTGTTACTAGTAGTTTCTTTTTGCATATTACTTGTATTAATTGCTATTTTCATTGTATTAGTAGTATTGCCATCTGTGTTATTTACAGTATTTCTATCAATTTCATTTTTATTTGCTGTATTTTCATTTTGAAGTTCATTTACTGTCCTACCAATAGGATTACTTGCTTCTGAAGAAGATATACCATTAGTTTCATTTTGTGCTTTTGCTATTTCTACCCCATCATCATTAAAACTATTTGTATAAACCACAAATGTAATTACAAATGCTATTATTGCCACAACCAAAATCGAACCTGAAATGTATAACATTTTTCTTGTTTCTTTTTCTTCGTCGAAAACATTTCTGTGTCCTCTCATACTAACTCTCATTCCTTTCTTTTTACTAAATTTTCGGAACTAAATTTTCCATTTAGTTAAAGTATTGCCTTCTTTTACAATTTTATACATTTGTAATCTCTACTCCAGAATAAAAATGCTTAATTATTTCTTCATAGTTACTACCTGTTTTAGCCATACTGTCAGCTCCAGTTTGACTCATTCCAACGCCATGCCCATAGCCTTTTACCTTAAATGTAACTTTATTCTCTTCTATTACAACCTCAAAATTTGCTGATCTTAAGCCCAATATTGTTCTTACCTCTACACCAGATAACTCTAAATTACCAAATTTTATTTTTTTCACTCTATTACCATCTGTGTATTCCAATATTTTAATGCAATCTGCTTCATCAAAATTAATTTGAAAATTACTATGTACTGCTAACATTTTTTGACTTATTTCTTGCTTTGTAAAACTAGCTTCCGAACTATATTGTGTATAAGCATCTTCTCCTGCTGTTTCTACACTTTGAAGATATGGATAGCCTGTACCTCCCCATACATTGGCAGTTGTTTCAGTCTTTCCGCCACTATTAGAATGGAAAAATGCATTTATAGGCTTTCCTTCATAGGTTATCATCTTTCCTTGTGTTAAATTAACCGCTCTTACTATTTTATTCCAATTCTCTTCCCTTAAGTTTTCATCCCACCTTGCAAGCCTATCTTCCTTTGAAATCCATGCTTGACAACATGCAGAATCGTCGCAAATACTTGCTTCTCCATGTTTATTGCTATTATTTTGAATTTTATAAATGGTATATGTTCTAGCAACTACTGCTTGTGCTTTTAATGCCTCTTCTTCGAAATTTGCAGGCATTTCACTAGACACAACTCCATACAAATATTCATCTAATTTTATTTCTTCTATTTCATTTGTTTTTGTATGTAATAATTTCACTGTATTATATTGTTTATAATCATATGTGCTTTCTTTTTCACTTAATGGTATGTTTGATAAAATAGTTTGATTTTCTAAATTACTTGATACATCTTCTTCTTCAAATTTTTTTGTGAATAAAATTGGTACTAAAAAACATATTAGAATAAATAATATTAAATATATAAAAATTTTTCTCGTTCTTTTCCACTCCTTTATGAGTTGTATGTTTTATACTGTTTTCTAAATTGTATACTTTATATTACTTTTTATGGTTATTCTATTTAATTTATATAGCTAATTTTAATTTCATTATGTTTAAAACTCTTTTTTCAATTCTAGAGACTTGTACTTGACTTATACCTAATATTTTAGCAACTTCCATTTGCGTTTTATTCTTATAATATCGTAGCAAAATTATTTGTTTTTCTCTATCTTCTAAATTTCTTATTAAATTTCTTACAGCTATTTTATTTGCAATTTGTTCCGATTCATCTACTCCTGTCGATATTTTATCTATAAAACCTATTCCACCTTCATCATCAGAATAAACATTATCATATATAGAAACTGTTGGATTTAATGAATCTAAAGCCACTGCAATATCCTCCTTCGTTGTTTTTAATTCTTTTGCAATTTCAGATATTGTAATTTCTTGCCCCTTTTTTCTTAAATACCTTTCTTGAACTTCTCTTATTTTTGATGCAAGCTCTTTTAAACTCCTACTAACTTTTACACTTCCATCATCTCTTATGAACCTTTTTATTTCTCCTAATATATATGGTACTGCATAAGTTGAAAGCTTTACATCAAAACTTGTATCAAATTTTTTTATCGATTTTATAAAACCTATTGTTCCTATTTGGTATAAATCTTCTAATTCATATCCTCTATCTTTAAATCTTTTAACTATACTCCATATTAGGCCATTATTATTTTCTATTAACTTAGACATGACTTCATTATCGCCATTTTGGGCCTTAATTATATTTTCCACACTATTTTCGTATAACATAAAAATCTCCTCGCACAATGTTTTTATCTTTTGCATATTGGACCTTATTAATTTCATTTACTTATATCACCTTTAATTTAGCTTTGAATTTCTGTTAAACTATTTAACCCCGTCCCTAATAGTTTATCTTCTTTTTTTATTGTTTTTTTCATAGTTACTTTTGTGCCTAGCCCTACTATAGATTCAACATTTAGCTCGTCCATAAAACTTTCCATTATCGTAAAACCCATTCCAGATCTTTCTAAATTAGGTTTTGAAGTATACAAAGGTTTTCTTGCTTCGTCAATATTTTCTATTCCTTTTCCAGAGTCTGAAATCTCTATAACAAGTAAGTTATCTACAATCTTACAATGTATTCTTACTATTCCTTCTTTATCTTCATAACCATGTACTATGGCATTAGTAACTGCTTCTGATACTGAAGTTTTTATGTCGGCAAGCTCTTCCACTGTTGGATCTAATTGTGATGCAAATGCGGCAACACTTATTCTTGCAAACGCTTCATTATTAGATTTACTTAAAAATTCTAATTTCATTTCATTTTCATATACACTTTTCATTGCATTTTCCTTTCTATCTTACATTCTAACTATACATTTTTTTTATTATAGGCATCCTATTTTTTACTATAAGTACTATAAGCATCATATTTTTTGTTATTTGTTATAAGCATTATATTGCTTCCGATTCTATTATTGGGCAAATTTTTAAAATTCCGCACATTTCAAATATCTTTTTTATGCTTGGTTTTACGTTTACCATTTCTAAACTTCCACCCAACATTTTCATCATTTTGTATCTTCCTAAAATCATTCCTATTCCTGCACTGTCCATAAAAGTAACATTATTAAAGTCAAATATAACTTTTCTCGGCATAAATCTTGTAATTTCATTATCGGTTTTCCTCCTTATCTCTTCTGTAGTATGATGGTCTATTTCTTCTGTTATTTCTATTAAAAGTAGCTTGTCCTCTTGTATATATTTCGAATTCAATACATATCCCTCCTCTTTTTCTGTAGAGATGAACTTGCAAGTTCATCCCTCTTTCTTTCGTTTTTTATTATAATCTAATTTACAATATTTTCCAATAGCAAAATATAGGAAGTTTTGCCGATTTTTAAGAAGTTTTCGACAAAATTTGCAAAATAAAAACACCTTCAATTACAAATGTAATTTGAAAGCGCTTTTGGTTATATTTTTATTTTTATAAATTTTCTAATCTTTCCTTTGTAGCCTTTAGCATATCTTCATATTTAGCAAGCTTTTCTTTTTCCTCATTTATTTTTGCTTCTGGTGCCTTATTAACAAAACCTGGATTTGAAAGCATTTTACTTGCTCTTTGAACTTCTGCTTCCAACCTTGTTATTTCTTGCTCTAACCTTTGCTTTTCTTCTTCTATATTAACTAAATCTTCTAAAGGAATATATACTTCAGTTTCTTTAGTTAATATTGAAACTGCATTTTTTAACATATTTTCATCTAAATTTTCTTTATTATCTTCAATAACAATTTCATTTGCAAAGCCTAATTTTTGTATAAGCTCTTTTGAATTTATTATCATATCTCTTAAATTTTTAGTTACAAATATTAATTTTGATTTTTTTGATGGGTGAACTTTATTTGTAGTTCTTACATTTCTAATTCCTACTATTATATCTTTTAGTTCATCTATTTGTTTTTCTTCTTTTTCAAAATTTAAGTTTTCTGCATATTTAGGCCAACTTGAAATCATTATACTTTCATCATTATTATATAACTTTGTATAAATTTCTTCTGTAATAAATGGCATTATTGGGTGCAATAATTTTAGTGAATCTTGTAATACTTTATTTAATGTCCAATATACTGCATTTTTTGTATTGCAGTTCTCATTGTATAAACGAGTTTTTGCCATTTCTATATACCAATCGCAAAATTCATTCCATATGAAGTCATATATTTTTTGAAGTGCAACACCTAAATCATAATTGTCTAAATTAGCTGTTACTTCTTTTGCTAATCTGTTTACCTTTGATAAAATCCATTTATCTTCATAACATAAATTGTTTGGTATTTCTTCACTTGAAACTTCTTTACTTTCACTTTCTGGAATATTTGAGCAAACAAATTTAGATGCATTCCATAGCTTATTAGCAAAATTTGATGCACTATCTAACTTCTCTGGCATATATCTAATATCATTTCCTGCAGATGTGCCAAGTATTAGTGAAAACCTTAAGCTATCTGTTCCATATTTTTCTATTATTTCCAATGGATCTATTCCATTTCCTAAAGATTTTGACATTTTTCTTCCTTGAGAATCTCTTACTATTCCATGAATTAAAACATCTTTAAATGGTACTTCTCCTGTGTGTTCTAAACTAGAAAATATCATTCTTGCAACCCAGAAAAATATAATATCATAGCCTGTAACTAATGTACTTGTTGGGAAAAATCTTTTTAAATCTTCAGTTTTTTCTGGCCAACCAAGTGTTGAAAATGGCCACAATGCTGAACTAAACCATGTGTCTAATGTATCTTCATCTTGATGTATATGCTCACTTCCACATTTTGTACATTTTTCAGGAACATCTTCTGTTACCATTACATTTTTACAGTCATCACAATAATATGCTGGTATTCTGTGACCCCACCATAATTGCCTTGAAATACACCAATCTTGAATATTCTCCATCCAGTTGAAATATATTTTTTCAAACCTTTCTGGAGTAAATTTTACTTTTCCTTCTTTTACTGCTTTTACTGCCGGCTTTGCCAATGGCTCCATTTTTACAAACCATTGCTCTGATATCTTTGGCTCTATTGTACTGTGACATCTATAACATTTTCCAACATTATGAGAATAATCTTCTATTTTTACAAGTGCACCTATTTCCTCTAATTTTTCTACTATTTTCTTTCTTGCCTCGTATATATCCATGCCTTCATATTCAGGTACTAAATTACCCATTTTAAAGTTTTCGTCAAATACTTCTATAATTTCTAAATTATGTTTTAAAGCAGCTTGATAATCGTTTGGATCGTGTGCTGGTGTTAATTTAACAGCACCTGTTCCAAATTCTTTTTCAACAAATTCGTCTGCTATAACTGGAATTTCCTTATCCATTATTGGTAATATAACTGTTTTACCAACTAAATCTTTATACCTTTCATCATCTGGATGTACTGCAACACCTGTATCTCCAAGCATTGTTTCAGGCCTTGTTGTAGCAACTATAACATATCTATCTTCATCTTTTACTTTATACCTAATATGCCATAAATGAGTTGCCTCTTCTTCGTATTCAACTTCTGCATCTGAAATAGATGTATTACAGTTTGGGCACCAGTTTATCATTCTTTTACCTTTGTATATTAAACCTTTTTCATATAATTTAACAAATACATATTTTACTGCATTTGATAAACCTTCGTCCATTGTAAACCTTTCACGAGACCAATCACATGAACAGCCTAGTTTCTTTAATTGATTTACTATTGTTCCACCATATTCTTTTTTCCAATCCCATGCTCTTTCAAGAAAAGCTTCTCTTCCTATGTCTTCTTTAGTAATTCCTGCTTCTTTCATTTTAGCAACTATTTTTGCTTCTGTTGCTATAGCAGCATGGTCTGTTCCTGGGACCCAAAGAGTACGATAACCACACATTCTTTTATACCTAATTAGAACGTCTTGTAAAGTTTCATCTAATGCATGACCCATATGAAGCTTACCTGTAATGTTTGGTGGTGGAATAACTATTGTATATGGCTCTTTAGATTTATCTTCATCTGGTTTAAAATAACCTTTTTCCTCCCAGTTTTCATATATTTTTTCTTCAAATTCTTTTGGATTGTATTTCCCTTCTAATTGATGTTTATTTTCCAATTTATTTTGCACCCCTTCTATTTTATATATTTTCTTTTGCTAATAATCAACTTTCCCTTATTTTACATTTTATATTTTAATTTCATTTAACTAATAATACTATTCTGAAATATAATAACAAGCGAACCTACTATAGACATAATAAAACCTACTATTTTCAAGATTTTTGCTCCTTCATTTCTATCGCCAAAGCTAAACCTTTTTTGTGTGATTTTTCTTGCGTCATATATACAAACAACACCTATTGCTAGTAAAATAAAGCCTATTAACACTATTACTATTTTTAATATTTCCATTATTACCATTCCTTTTTAGAATTCAAATATAATTTATACTAGTTTTTAAGTATATTATCTTTTTATTTTAATTAACTTTTTATTTTATCGACTCTCTATTTTAATTAATTTTCTATTTTATCGCCTTTCTATTTTAATTAAAAAATTCTACCGTATATTTACATTCGTATTCTTCTTTTGGCTGAATAAGTATAATATCTCCCTTTTGCCTAAAAACTCCAGAAGCTTTTACAGTATCAGCTGTAGTTTGCCAAGGCTCTATACATATAAAAGGTGCATTTGGTTTAGACCATAATGCTAAATATGGGAACCCTGTATAGTCTAATGTTAATAATTTTTTTCCTGTATCTTTTTTTACTAAACTTACCTTTGTAGATGTTAAGCCTTTCATTATAATAGCATCATCATCAAATGTATGCCTTGTTATTGTTATTCTTCTTTTATCGTCCATAATGTTTTTTGCATATTCAGTTCCGACTAAACCATCTACCAAATATAGAAAGTGTATTTTATTTTCATCTTCCTCAAACTCTATACAATAATTTTCTCTTTGTAGCTCATCTAAATCTATTTTGAATGCAGGATGACCTCCTATACCAAAAGGCATATCTGTATCACCTTCATTTATAACCTTATATATTGTAGTTAGTTTGTTTTCGTCCATTCTATATGTAACATACAAAGAAAATTCATAAGGAAATTTATCAATTAATTTTTGATTACTTTTTAATACATAAGAATGAAAATTATCCAATTTTGTAATTGGTTCAAATTCCATATCTCTAGCAAAGCCATGTGGTTGCATTTCATAAGTTTTTCCATTTATTATAGTTTGATTCTTTTTAGACTTGCCTACCGTTGGAAATAAGACAGGCCAGTGTCTTTTCCAATACACTCTTCCACTTAAGTCTACACAATCTTCGCCCTGGTGTACTTTTTCTTCGCCGTCTAGCTTAAAGCTTATAAGCTCTGCTCCATATTTTGAAGTTAGCATTTGTGTGTACATAAGCACCTTTCCCTTCTTTAACTTCTAATACTTATTTTCAACTTTTGTTTTTCTAGTTTTACTTTTATAGTTATACTATTGTAATTTTGCTTTTATATACCAAATTTTGCTTAAGTGTTATATTTAACTTCGTTTGAAAATTTTAACTTTTTTGCTTCTTATATAATATTGTTTTTTTATGTAAATGTCAAGTGTTTTAGCGTATATTGATTAGATTTTTTTACTAAACTATTAGGGACGGGGTTAAATAGTTTAATAAATAATATATTAATGTTTTGCTATAACGTAATAATAATTCATTAAACTATTTAACCCCGTCCCTAATAGTTTAGCTAATAGTTTAGATCTCAATTCTACTTGAAAACTTATCATTTATCAAAGCTTTTAATTTAGCATTCTTATCTAACTCTAATTTAGGGTCTTCATTTTCAATTTTCATCGCCAAACTTTGAACTAATTTCAAATATTTAATATCTTCAAATAAATTTGCAATTTTAAACTCTGGAAGTCCATGTTGCTTCGTTCCAAAAAATTCTCCGTGAACCCCTTAATTCTAGGTCTTTTTCAGCTATTAGAAATCCATCATTTGTATCTTGCATTATTTTCATTCTTTGTTTAACAACATCAGAATTACTACTGTATTTTAACACACAATATGACTGATATTCTCCTCTTCCTACTCTACCCCTTAATTGGTGAAGAGCAGCCAGTCCAAACCTTTCGGCATTTTCTATTACCATTATGCTTGCATTTGGTACATTTACTCCTACTTCTATTACTGTAGTTGAAATTAAAATATCTATATCTCCATTTTTAAATTTATTCATTATTTCTTCTTTTTCTTTTGGTCTTAATTTTCCATGCATATATTCTACTCTATATTCTGGAAATATTTTTGTTTTATAATTTTCTGTAAGTTCTACTACAGCTTTGGCGTCAATTTCTTCTGTTTCTTCTACTAATGGGCATACTATATAAACTTGCCTTCCCTCCGTAATTTGCTTTCTTATAAAGTTATTTACCCTTTGCTCCATTGACTTTGTTACTGCATATGTTTCTATTTTCTTTCTGTTTGGTGGAAGTTCGTCTATTATTGAGATATCCAAATCACCATAAAGTATTAATGCCAATGTTCTTGGTATTGGAGTGGCTGTCATAACTAATACATCTGGATTATCTCCTTTTGATGTAATAACACCTCTTTGCCTTACACCAAAACGGTGTTGCTCGTCTGTTACAACAAACCCTAAATTTTTAAATATAACATTTTCTTCTAATAGTGCATGTGTACCTATTAATATGTCTATATCTCCATTGCTTAACCTCTCTAATATACTCTCTTTTTTCTTTTTAGTTACACTTCCTACTAATAATTCACATTTTATGCCATATTTACTTAAAACACTTTCAAAGCTTTCTAAATGTTGGCTTGCAAGTATTGCTGTTGGTGCCATTATTGCTACTTGATAGTCACACTTTACAGCCTTATATGCAGCTATTATTGAAACTATAGTTTTTCCGTGAACCAACATCACCTTGAAGAAGCCTGTTCATTGCTTTATTACTTTCCATGTCATTATCTATTTCTTCTAAAACTTTTAACTGTGCTTTTGTAAGCTTGAATGGTAAATCATTTATTACATCTGACATCTTTACATCTTTGCTAAACTGCACGCCATCTTGTTTTGTATATTTATTCTTTAATTGCAAAAGTGCTAGTTGCATAGATAGCAATTCCTCAAATACAAGCCTTTTTCTGGCATTTTCAAATTCTTTAAAATCTTTTGGAAAATGAATTCCATTTATTGCTGTGTTTATGTCTAATAATTTATATTCATTTAGTAAATATTCTGGCATCGTTTCATCTAACTTAGTCATATTTACAACTTTTAAACCATTTTCTATAATCTTTCTAATTACATTTTGTGAAAGATTATAAGTACTTGGATAGATTGGTATTATTTTTCCAGTATTTTTAGATTCTTCTGCTTCTTCAAAAATTGGCGAATTCATTTCAAACTTTCCATATTGCTTTGAAACTTTTCCATAAAATTTATATAATCGACCTGGAGTAAATTTAGTTTTTAAATAACTTTGATTAAACCAAGTCATTACACATGTACCCGTGTCATCTCTAACTACTAATTTATATATAGCCATATTTTTTCTTATTATATGTTCATTTATTTTAGACACTGCAAAAGCTTGTATCAATGCATCTTCGCCATCTTTAAGCTCTGCAATTTTACACACTTTTCCCCTATCTTCATACCCTCTTGGATAATATGTAATTAAATCTTCTAGTGTATAAATTCCTAATCTATTTAGAAGTACCGCCCTTGTTGGACCTACCCCTTTTATATACTGAACTTCTTTTTTTAAATCTACCATACAATCTCCAACCTTTACTTTTTTTATTTTATCATTTTTTTCTCTGCTATGAAAGTATTTTTAATATATTTTTTATACATAAAGTTATAATGAATGCACTATGATTTACAAAATTTCAAGAAACTATTTCCTTTTTTTAATATTTAGCATATAATATTTTAATCTAAAATATAATTATGTTTTAGCTGTTTACTAATAAGCCCGAAAAGATACTTATTGTACCATAGAAAGGAGGGTGCTTAAAATGAAAAATTATAAATTAGCCGTAGTAGGAGCTACGGGAGTTGTTGGAAGAACATTTTTGAAAGTTTTGGAAGAAAAAAAATTACCAATTTCAAAATATGTTCTTTTTGCGTCTAGTAAGTCTGCTGGAAAGAAAGTAAATTTTATGGGAGAAGAATATATTGTGCAAGAGTTAACAGAGCATTCTTTTGATGAAGGTTTTGATTTTGCAGTATTTTCTGCTGGTGGTGACACTTCTAAAAAATTTTCTCCAATAGCAGCATCTCATGGTTGCATTGTTGTAGATAATAGTAGTGCTTTTCGTATGGATAAAGATGTTCCTTTAGTTGTTCCTGAAGTTAACCCTGAAGAAATAAAAAATAATAAAGGTATCATTGCAAATCCTAATTGTTCTACAATTCAAGCAGTTGTTGCCCTAAAACCTTTAGATGATAAATATAAAATTAAAAGAATTGTATATTCTACATATCAAGCTGTTTCAGGTGCTGGCTCTAAAGGAATATCAGATTTAGAAAATGGAATAGAACATTTTTCTTATAACAAAAATTTAATGGACATTGTTAGTGAAAATAATGATTCTACAGAAAATTTAACTAAATTTCCTCATCCTATTTTTAATAATTGTCTTCCTCACATTGACGTATTTCTTGATAATGGTTACACAAAAGAAGAAGAAAAAATGATTAACGAAACAAGAAAAATTTTGAAAAATCCTGATTTAAAAATAACTGCAACAACTGTAAGAGTGCCTGTTTTCAATTCACACAGTGAGGCTATAAATGTGCAATTTGAAAAAGATTTTGATTTAGAAGATTTAAAGTCTACATTAAAACAAAGTCCAGGAATTGTAGTTCAAGATGATGTAAGCCATAACGTTTACCCTCTTTCAAGTTTAGCCAATAATCACGATGAAGTTTTTGTTGGAAGAATTAGGCGTGACTACAGTGTAGATTCAGGCGTTAATTTATGGGTTGTTGCTGACAACATAAGAAAAGGCGCAGCAAGTAATGCAGTGCAAATTGTAGAAAAGCTGATTAAACTTTAAGGAGAATGCTATATGAAAAAAATATTATTTAAAGGTTGTGGCACAGCTATTGCTACTCCATTTACAAAAGATGGCATTAACTATGAGGAATATAAGAAATTAGTAGAATTTCAAATTTCCGAAAAAGTTGATGCTATAATTGTTTGTGGTACAACAGGAGAAAGTGCTACTATGACTACAGAAGAAAAGAAAAATTTAATAAAATATACTGTTTCAATTGTAAATTCTAGAATTCCTGTAATTGCAGGAACAGGCTCTAATAACACAAAAACTGCTATAGAAATGTCTAAATACGCTCAAAGCGTTGGCGTAGATGGGTTACTTATAGTAACTCCATATTATAATAAAACTACAAATGAAGGACTAATTGCCCACTATAGCGCAATAGCAAAAGAAGTAGATATTCCAATTATTTTATACAATGTTCCATCAAGAACAGGCGTAAATATCACTCCAGAAGTATGTTTAGAACTCTCTAAAATTCCAAATATTGTTGCTATAAAAGAAGCTTCTGGAAATATCTCTCAAGTAGCAAAAATTGCTAGCTTATGTGGAAATAATTTAAATATATACTCTGGAAATGATGATCAAATAATTCCTATTTTATCACTTGGTGGAATTGGCGTTATTTCAGTTCTATCTAACATAGAACCAAAATACACTCACAACGTGGTTTGGGACTTTTTAAATGGAAATATTGAAAAAGCTAAAAAAGCACAATTAAATGCTACAAATTTAATTGAATGTTTATTTTCCGAAGTAAACCCTATACCTATAAAAACTGCACTAAACATCAAAGGCTATGACTTTGGCATTCCACGTTTGCCACTTGTAGAATTAAGCTCAAAAAATAAAGAAAAATTACTAAACTCTATGGAAAACTTTCAAAAAATGTGCTAAAATGAATATGTTAATGTATTTAGATTTTAATATTACACAATTTATCTTAAAATTTAGCATAATTTATATAAGGAGTTATACAAATGAGTGTATTAATACAAGAGAAAAGTGAACAAGAGTTATCGCACATTTTAAATGATGCTGACTTTTGTAACATAGTTCAAGATATTATAAATAACCAAACTGTTCAAGAAATGAAAAAATACAGGCAACACTATAACACAAGTACATACGACCACTGTTTAGAGGTTGCCTACATAAGTTATAAAATTTGTAAAAAATTAAAATTAGATTATAAATCAATGGCTCGTGCAGCAATGCTTCATGATTTATTTTTGTACGACTGGCGTAAGAGCCAACGTGATGTTGAAATAGAAGGACTTCACGCATTTGTTCATCCTAAAATCGCATTAAAAAATGCTTCACAAATATTTGATTTAAATGATAAAGAAAAAGATATTATAGCTAAACATATGTGGCCAGTTACGCTATTACATTTTCCTAGATATAAAGAATCTTTTGTAATAGTTATAGTAGATAAATATTGTGCATTGCATGAGTCTTTTTTACATTATAAGAATTCAATATTCAACCACTAAACTATTAGGGACGGGGTTAAATAGTTTAATGAAAATATATTTAAAATATTAGCAAAACATTTATATATTATTTATTTAATAACATTTTGTGGGGACCAACAAATTATAGCTTGTAAAAATTTTATTTAAAATAAAATTTTTTTACAAGCTATTATGCAGCCTAAGAGTTATTAAATAAATAATATATAAATGTTTTGTAATAGAATAATTAATTCATTAAACTATTTAACCCCGTCCCTAATAGTTTAGCTATAATAGTTTAAAATATGTTTTTTACTTTTATTTCTGATTTTTCCTTTATATTTCCAAGTGTATAAAGACATTTTTCTAATTCTGGAACACCCTCTTTATATTCATTTACTAAAATATTTGCTTTTAGAGCATTAAGCTCAGTATCTATTTTTTCTAATTCTGCATGCTCAATATAATATGCCATCTTCTCTTCCTTTTCTTCCCATACATCAAACATTTCCTCCATCTTTTTTTGCACTTGTTCTTCACTACTTTCATTAATCAAATCTTCTTTTAATGCTAATAAATTGTCTTCCATAAATGCAACAGCTTCATTTGTAAAATTTTGAGTAATTATATCTAAAATAACTATAAGTACAATTACTACTATACTAATTACTATTTCTTTATACATAACTTCCTCCTAAATCTATTCGATTCCATAATAAATACCTAAACACTTAAATTTTAGTTTTAATTCTAACTTGAAATTAAAACTTTAATTTTAAATTTTACTTCTTTTTTTGTTTTTCTTGACAAAAGAAATTTCCTTTTCCATCTATTGTAACAACTAAAGCATCTTCTGGTTTAATATTAAACTTTTCAACTTGTTTAACAAGCCAGTTGTAGTCTTTTCCTAATTTTTCTAGATTCTTTTTCATAATTTTACCATCAACAACTAAATCGTAGGAAATTCCTTCATATTCTGGCATAATATTAAAATCTTCTGGAATTGTAGTTCTTTTATTTGGTTTTTGAATAACTGTAATTTGACCGCTTGTTTCTAGTATTGCATACTCTACATCTCCTATATTATTAACATTATTTCCTCTTAATCTTTCTTCTAGTTCATCAACTGTAAATCTTTCTTTTTTCATTTTTTGCTCATCAATTTTTCCTCTATATATTAAAATAGAAGGCTTTCCACACACTAGCTCTCTTACTTTTACATTTTTTAAGTTTAATAATGATATAAGCAAATGCATAACTAGCAAACCAAGTATTGGGATTATTCCATTTGAAATTGGTATTCCTGGCTCTGCCATTGGAATTGTTGCTAAATCTGCTATCATTATTGATATTGCAAGTTCAAAAGGTTGAAGTTGACCAATTTCCCTTTTTCCCATAAGTCTCATAACTACTAAAACAAGTATGTATAAAATTATTGTCCTTAAAAAAGTTAATATCATTTGAAAATACAGTCCTTTCTAAACTTATTTTTCTATTTTATTTCTAATTTCAGTGTAATTCATTAACGTAATTTTTCATATACACATGAATTTTAAATAAATTGTGCTTTTTAATTGTATTTTTCACAATTTTATTTAAAAATATTCTCTTTTTGAATAAATCATTTTTTTCTGTAAATAATACAATTATAAAACCATGTAAATTGGCAATATATTTGCAAATTTTTATAAGGAGGTTTTAAATTATGGCTGAGGAAAATCAAACTAAAACTCAATCAAAAAATGGTGCTAGCATGATTTGGCAGGTAATAGGAAGATTAGTTACAGCAGCTATAGTTCTTGCAATTACAGCATTTTTTACACCAGGTTTTCAAATAAATAATATTTGGACACTTGCCATTGCTGCAATAGTTCTTACTATAATAGATTATTTAATAGTAAAATTTACAGGACTTCACGCTACTCCTTTTGGTAAAGGATTTGTAGGTTTTGTACTTTCTGCTATAGTTTTATATGTAACACAATATTTTGTTGCCGGATATACAATTTCTTGGATGGCAGCAATAATTGGTGCATTAATTTATGGTGTTGTTGACTACTTTTTACCTGGAGAACAACAAATGTAATTTCTTTTATTACTAATACCATTAAAAACAAAGACCTTAATTATCAGCTGATAACTAAAGTCTTTGTTTTTATAGTTATATTATTCTTTTAAATTTTTTTATAGTATTTGCTATTTAAATTATAAAATAATGCAGATAAGTCCACCACTACCCTCATTAACAATTCTTTCTAAAGTTTCTTGAAGTTTAGCTTGTGCATCTTCAGGCATTCTGCATAATTTATTTTGTAAGCCCTCATTTACAAGCTCATGTAAACTCTTTCCAAATATATTAGATTCCCAAATTTTCTTTGGATCAGATTCGAATTCAGAAAGAAGATAATTTACTAATTCTTCAGACTGCTTTTCGCTTCCAACAATAGGAGAAACTTCGGTTTCTATGTCTGCTCTTATCATATGAATTGATGGCGCCTTTGCTTTTAATTTTACGCCAAATCTTGAACCTTGTTTTACCATTTCAGGCTCATCTAATATAAGTTCATCCATAGAAGGAGTTACAATTCCATATCCTTTTGCCTTAACCTCTTCTAATGCATACGCAATTTTATCATATTCCTTTTTAGTTTTTGCCAAAGTACTTATTGTAGAGAATAAATCTCCTTCATTGGCAATTTCAACATTAGAAATTTCTGTAAGAACTTTATAAAATAGGTCATCTCTTAATTCAATAGAAACATTTACATTTCCATTGCCTAAAAGAATTTCATTAACATACGTTTTTGTAATAAATTCTGTTTTTTGAATTTTTGAAACGCCATTATCTACCTGCTTTAAAAGTTTAACATCTTTAAAAGCATCTTTTATTTCAGAGTATAATTCCTTCTTTAGCCAATGTTCATAATCTAAACCGTCAACCCAACGAGGAAAATTAATGTTAATTCTCTCAATAGGAAATTGATATAAAATTTTATTAAAAATAGAATTAATATCATCTAAATCTAAAGTAGAACAGTCCATAGGCATAACTGGAACGCAATATCTTTCCTCTAAATTTCTAGCAAGATTTATAGTATAGTCAGATTGAACATCAGCAGAATTAAGAACAATTACGAAAGGCTTATTAAGGCTTTTCAATTCATTTACAACTCTTGCTTCTGCATCTACATAATCTTCTCTAGGAATATCAGTAATACTGCCATCTGTAGTTACTAAAATACCAATAGTAGAATGTTCTTCAATAACCTTTTTTGTACCCATTTCAGCTGCTTGCTCAAAAGGAATTTCGTTATCACTCCATGGTGTTTTAACCATTCTAGGCATATCATCTTCTAAATAACCAATAGCATTATTTACTAAATAACCCACGCAGTCTACCATACGAGTTTTTAGTTTAATATTCTCTCCTAAAGTAATTTCTACGGCTTCATTTGGAATAAATTTAGGTTCAGTAGTCATTATTGTTCTACCAGAAGCACTTTGTGGCAGTTCATCTAATGCTCTTTCTCTTTTGTACTCATTATCAATATTTGGAATTACAAGCAAATCCATAAATCTTTTTATAAATGTAGATTTACCAGTTCTAACAGGACCTACAACACCAACATAGATATCTCCATCAGTACGTTTTGCTATATCTTGATATACTAATAAATTCTCCTCCATGTAAATATATACCTCCTTAAAATGTTTATGATGTTTGTACTAATAAACTTTTATTAATGTATATTATAGATTTTCAAACTTATGACAAAATTTTAAAAAAAGGCAATTGAAGGCTGTCCCAAGCTGTAATACTTGGGTTAGTTGTGGACAGTCCCCAACTGTGACATTCGGGACAATTGGGGGCAGTCCCAAACTGTGACATTTTGGACAATTGTGGACAGTCTCCAACTGCGACATTCGGGACAATTGGGGACTGTCCCCAATTGCGACACTTTTAAAGTTGAATAAAAACTTTTTATATGATACAATAGGTGCAACATTTGAATAAAATATATAAATATGTTTTGAAAGGAATGATTAAAATGGATCAAGATGTAATGGCTATAGTAATGGCAGCTGGTAAAGGAACAAGAATGAAATCAAAGAAATCTAAATTATTACAAAAAATATATGGTAAAGAAGTTGTAAAAAGAGCTGTGGAAAACGCAGAAAAAGCAGGCGTAAAAGATATTGTTGCAGTTGTTGGCTATAAAAAAGAAGAAGTAATAGAAGTTTTAGGTGAAAATATAAAATATGCTTTTCAAGAGGAAATGTTAGGAACAGGTCATGCAGTAATGCAGGCTACTAAATATTTAGAAGGTAAAAAGGGCAAAGTTTTAGTTTTAAATGGAGATGTACCTATATTAAGACCTGAAACTTTAAATAGTTTGTTAAATAAAAGTATTGAAAACAAAGAGTCAGCAACTTTATTAACTGCTATTTATGATAACCCAACAGGTTATGGACGTATTGTAAGAGATGTTGGTGGAAATATTGAAGCAATTGTTGAAGAAAAAGATACTACAGAAAGTCAAAAAGCAATTAAAGAAATAAATGCAGGTATTTATTGTTTCGATATTGTAGAATTGCTTAGTGCTTTAAAAGAAATTAAACCAAACAATGCTCAAGGTGAGTATTATTTAACTGATGTAATTAAAATAATGAATGATAAAGGTTTAAAAACAGGTGCAGTAATAGTTGAAGATAATACTGAAATTTTGGGTGTAAATGATAGAATTCAATTGGAAATGTTAACAAAAGTGCTTCAAATAAGAATAAATACAGAACATATGAAAAATGGAGTTACTATAGAAGATATAAATAATACATATATTTATGATGATGTAGAAATCGGAATGGATACAATAATACATCCAAATACTACTATAAAATCAGGAGTTGTTATTGGAGAAGATTGCGAAATTGGTCCAAATTCATATATAAGAGAAGGTTGCAAATTAGCAAACAAAGTAAAAATTGGAAGTTTTGTGGAAATTAAAAAAGCAATTATAGGCGAAGGCAGTAAAGTACCACATCTATCATATATGGGTGACTGTGAAATTGGTTCACATTGTAATATAGGCTGTGGAACTATTACATGTAATTATGATGGATTCCACAAGAGTAAAACTATTATAGGAGATAAATCTTTTATAGGTTCTAATACAAATTTAGTAGCACCTGTTACACTGGGCGATAATAGTTTTGTCGCCGCAGGTTCAACTATTACAGAAGATGTTCCTGCAGATAGTTTAGCCATTGCAAGGCAAAGGCAAACAAATAAAGAGGGCTGGAATAAAAATAAATAATAATCTTTTTAATACAAATAATATAAATAGCACAAATAAAATCTTATAAATTTACAATTGAAACTAAAAATATAGGCATTTTGAATTAACATTCATTTGCCTATATTTTATATTAATATATGATTTACTTTATCTTTTACTATTTCAATTTTCTTCCTATTCTTTTTCTGTTCTTAACTATAGTAATTACAACTAATATCGTTAAAGTGAAAAATATTATAAATATACTTAACAAACCGATATCTATAAATGTTATTTCACTACTTTCTTGAGTCTTTTCTACTTCTGCACTTATAATAGTTTGTTCATTACTAAAACTATTTTCTTCAACTACTTTGTTTTCTTCCCCTATCTCTTGTTGTTCGTCTTTTACTTTGTTCTGTTCATTATTTTCATTGCTTGTGGTAGTCTCGCTATCTGCAATAATTTCGCTATCTGCAATTGTTTCATTACTTGTAGCATTTTCACTTTCTAATGTATTTTCTTTCTTTTTTCCTACTCTTCTTAATACAAAAGCTCCTATTGCAATTATACTAATGCACAAATTTGTTATTAATAGTTTTATTGTATTTAAAGATTTATAATATTTCCATTGCACTGTTCCTATTGGCATATTTATAAGTTTCGCAATTTGTCTAAATGATAAGCCAGCTATAATTTTTAATGAAACTATTTCTTTTTCTCTCTCATCTAATTTTGACATTATTCTATTATAGGAGTCTTTACTAATAATATCATCTATTCCACCCTCTTCAGCTATATAATAGATATTATCTATATTAATGTCGTTTCTTACCTTTTTTAAATAATTTATAGATTCATTTTTAGTAACAGTATATAGCCAACTTGCTTCTCCTTGTGTAGGTAAGTGTTTTTTAGGTAAACTGTATATTTTAGTAAATATAGCTTGTGCCACATCTTCACTATTTTCCCTATTTTTCAATATAGAAAGTGATATACTATATATTAAATTATAATACTTCGCATATAGTTCATTAAATTTGAGCTCATCATTGTTCTTTATTCCTTCAAATATTTCATGTAATTCTTCTTTATTTATCTTCAATTTATTCTCCTATACAAATTCTTTTACATTTAATTCTTCGGTATAATCAAATCTAAAATGACCTGATATGTTCACCGCCATGCTATATAGTTCCAAAATATCTTCTTCTCTATTTGGCTGACTTCCGTTGTGTATAAGATATGGTACTCCTCTTTCATTTCTTTTATCTGAAATTATTCCTATATGTTCTTTTTCAAAAGTGACTATATCTCCCGGTTGCCACTCTTCTATTTTAGTTAAATCTGTGGTTAGATTTTTAGCATGCCTACTAAAGAAAACTCTTAAATTATCAACCCTTCTAAAATCTATATTCGGGTCTGGTTTTCCATCTACTCTTGGGTATAGGCTAACATTATTTTTAATATCTTCATCCACCATATCTTTTAATGAATAGCCTGCATTTTTAAATGCTCTCCATATTACATCTGTACAAACGCCTTCTGTTTCCGGAGGGTAACCCCCTGCATAATATGCACTTTTATATTCAGGCTTATTTATTGCATCTTGCCTTGCACCTAATAGTATATCTGTATAATCATCCACACCATTATTATTAAAATCTCTTCTACTTAGCACTACTTCTATGCCAAAATCTTCTGCAAAATATACTTTTTTCGCTAACATAAAATATCCTATCAATAATACTATTGTGACAATTACAATAATTAATGCCAATATTTTTATTAGCTTTTTCACCTATTTTTTCCTTCCTACAAATTAAAATTTCATTCTACACTTTCCTATATTATAAATAACCCATCTACATTTTTCAAGATTTTTCTAAAATTATTTGCCTTTAATTTATACATAGTATATAATATACATAACAAATAAGAAAGAATATGTTTTAACATATTATGAGGTATAAGTTTGAAAAATAATATAGGAAAAAGTCCATGAAAAATAAAAGTCCTAAAGAGCACTTTTAAAATTAAATATATAA
>CANQDO010000007.1 GCA_947593355.1 uncultured Clostridia bacterium
TCGAAGTGATTCGTGGGGACCTTTTTAGAAAATGTTATGAGCGGTAAGCGAATTACATTTTCTTAAATGGGGCAACGTAGAAAAATATAATATTATTGTTTTGAAATATAAAATAAGTTTGCTAAACTATTTAACCCCGTCCCTATTAGTTTAATTGAGGGAGGTATAAATCTTGATAAGCATTTTTATTACAGCTCTAAAAATAATTTTTTTATTAGGTTTTCTAGTATTAATACATGAAACAGGTCATTTCGTGGTGGCAAAATTATGCAAAGTAAAAGTTGAGGAATTTGCCATAGGTTTTGGACCTACTATTTGGAAAAAGCAAGGTAAAGTAACTAAATATGCTATAAGATTAATACCTTTAGGTGGTTTTGTAAGAATGGAAGGAGAAGAAGAACGCTCTGAGAACGAGGGTTCTTTTAGTCAAGCAAGTATACCTAAAAGAATAGCAATAGTTGTAGCAGGAGGCTTAGTAAATATAGTATTTGGTCTACTTGTATATTATATTTTAACGGCGTCTGTAGGAAACAATTCTTCTTTAATAATAGATTCAACAATAGAAGATTATGCTGCACAGCAAGCAGGTATAGTTGCAAATGATGAAATTGTTAGAATTAATAATAAAGGTGTAAATATTAAAGATGATATAGATAAAATATTGAAAAATTCAAATGGTGAAGAGCTATTAGTAACAGTAAAAAGAAATGGAAATTTTGAAGATATAAAGTTAACACCAACAAGAGTAGATTATAAAAGTACAGGTATATATTTAAAAAGTGCAGGAGAAACAACAAAAATTCTTACACTTGAGGCAAATAGTATAGCTGAAAAATCAGGGTTAGAAGCAAACGATACTATTTTAAAAATAAATGATATAGAGGTTAAAAATCAACAAGAAGTAGTAGATATAATAAATAATTCAGAATCTGAAACATTAGCATTTTTAGTAAAAAGAGGCAATGAAGAAAAATTAATAAATGTAACGCCAGATATAAATCATATGTATTATTTAGGTGTATATTTTAAATTAGCAGAAAATAATTTACCAAATAATTTATATTATGCATTATTTAAAACAAGAGATTTTGGATTTTCAATAATAGATAATTTAAAAATGTTAGTAACAGGAAATGTTAGAGTAAATCAATTAGTAGGGCCTGTAGGAATATCTGAAATGGTTGCAAATACAAACGAGTTACAAGATTTTATATATTTGCTAGCATTAATATCACTATCTTTAGGTGTGACCAATTTACTTCCAATACCAGCTTTAGATGGTGGAAAACTACTATTTTTAATAATTGAAGCAATACGTAGAAAGAAACTTAGCGAGAAAACGGAAATGAATATACAATTAGCAGGCTTTGCATTTTTAATAGCATTATCAATAATAGTTGCCTATAATGATATATTAAGAATTTTTTAAATACTAAAGATAAAAATTTATAAATACAAAGATACGGAGGCTGAAAACAGTGAGTGAAGTAGCATATAAAGTATTAAAAGAAATTTTTAAAGATTATAGTTCAAGTAATCTTGAACTTATGAACTCTAAAATAAAGTCTATAGAACTAAATAAAAAAACGAATTCACTAAAATTAGAGTTGATAGTAGAAAAAAATATTAAAGTAAGAGATATAGAGAGTTTTGAAAGATACTTAGAAGCTAGGTTTTTAATAAACACTGTAAGAATAGTTATAAACAATGTGCAAAATGACACAAAAACAGCAGAAGTTCATGAGAAAACTGAACTTTCAGAGGTAGAAAACATAATACAAAAAGAGTGGAGTGATATTGTAGAATATGTATCGATAAAACACCCTATGGAGAAAGCAATTTTAGCTAATAGCGAAATTACTATTGATAATAAAATGGCAAATATTGTTTTATCACAAAGAGGGAAGGAGTTTTTATTATCACAAAGGTTTGAAGAAACTTTAGCACAATTATTAGAAGATATATATGGTCAAAAGTACAAAGTTAGTATAGTAGAAAATTATACAGAAAATGATATAAAGAAATATCAAGAGTATGCTCAAAAAATGCAAGAGCAAGTTATTAGAAAAAAACAAGAAGAGATACAAAATAATGTTCAAAATTCATCAGAAACAGTAAAAGTACAAAATGCAAAGCAAATGAACAAAGATGTAAATCAGAATAATATGGAGGGAAATGTACCTCCAATAGAAATAGGTTCAATAGATGATCAATATTTTGATATGCCAACCGAAGATGACTATTTACAAGAATTAGAGCAAATGGATGAAGTAGAAGATTACATTTTAGGAAAACCATCAAAAGCAAAGGAAAAGAAAGTAAAGATAAAAGATATTACAGCTGATAATGCAAAGATTACAATAGAAGGAAGAGTTTCAAGTTGCGAGTGTAGAGAAACAAAAACTGGAAAAGGCATGATTATATATGAAATATATGATGGAACAGGCATTATAACTTGTAAATCTTTTGCAAAAGATATTACTGAAGGAAATGAAATAGCAAGTAAAATAAAAGAAGCAACTGGAATAAAAACAATAGGAAAAGCAGGATTAGATACTTTTATAGGAGATGTATCTATAATGGCAAATACTATTGTTAAAATTGATGGAGAAAATTTGCCAAAACTTCCAACAGAAGATGAAAATTCACCATTAATATATGGAATGAATCCAGAAATAAAAGAAAAATTAGTAAAAGTTAGAGATATAAGTGTAGATACTGGCTTGGTATGCATAGATGGCGAAATAATTTCTATGGAAGAAAAAGAATTAAAAGGAGGAAAAATCCTTTTAACTGTGGCAGTATATGATGGTACAAGCACTATAAGTTGTAAAGTTTTCCTTACGAAAGATAATATAAAAAAGGTAACAGGAAGGTTAAAAGCAACCAAAGGAATTAAGGTAGCAGGAAAAGCTGCAATGGATACTTTTGCAAATGAAGTTACAATTATGGCAAGTACTATAGTAGTAGGAGAAGGAATAAAGAGAGAAATAAGAGAAGATAAAGCAGAAGTAAAAAGAGTAGAATTACACATGCATACTCAAATGAGTCAAATGGACGGTGTAACTCCAGCAACAGATTTAATAAAAAGAGCCATGAAGTGGGGTTGGAAATCAATAGCTATTACAGACCATGGAGTTGTACAAGCTTTTCCAGAAGCACATAAATTATTAGGTTTTGATAATCCAGATATGAAAATTATTTATGGAGTAGAGGCTTATTTAGTACCTGATGAAAAAAGTCCAGTATCATTTTCTAAAAATCAAAATATAGAAAATTCAACATATTGTGTGCTAGATTTGGAAACAACAGGACTTTCTTTTAGAACAGAAAAAATTACAGAAATAGGAGTAATGAAAGTTAAAGGTGGAGAAGTAATAGATTCATTTAGTTGCTTTGTAAACCCAGAAAAACCAATACCATCAAAAGTTGTAGAAGTTACCAATATAACAGATGATATGGTAAAAGATGCAGAAACAATAGAAAAGGTAATGCCAAAACTACTTGAATTTTTAGGTGATAGCATACTTGTTGCGCACAATGCAGACTTTGATATAGGTTTTTTAAAACATAATGCAAAAGAATTAGGTTTAGAGTTAAATAATACATATATGGACACTTTAGCATTAGCCAAAATACTATTTCCAGATTTTAAAAAGTACAAATTAGGAATTATAGCTGATAAATTAGGAATAAAAGTAGAAGTAGCACATAGAGCATTAGATGATGTAGATACTACAGTTAAAGTTTTAAAAGTAATGTTTAATATGTTAAAAGAGAAGAAAATAGAAACATTAGATGATATGGAAACTTTACTTGATACAAAAAATAATTACAAAAAATTACCAAGTTATCACGCAATTATACTTGCTAAAAACTATGTTGGTCTAAAAAATTTATATAAATTAGTATCTTTTTCACATTTAGATTATTTTTATAAAAAGCCTCGTATATTAAAATCATTATATAAAAAGTATTCAGAAGGTTTAATATTGGGAAGTGCTTGTGAAGCAGGAGAATTATATAGAGCAATAGTTGGTGGAAAGTCTGATGAGGAAATAGAAGAAATAGCAAAAGATTATGATTATTTAGAAATTCAACCTTTGGGAAATAATATGTATATGGTAAGAGATGGAACCTTGCCAGATGTAAGAGCTTTAGAAGATATAAATAAAAAAATAGTAGACTTAGGAGAAAAATTAGGTAAACTTGTAGTTGCAACTTGTGATGTGCATTTTATGGATCCTCAAGATGAAATATATAGAAGAATTTTAATGGCAGGTCAAGGTTATGAAGATGCAGATGAGCAAGCTCCATTATATTTAAGAACAACAGAAGAAATGCTAAAAGAATTCGAATATTTAGGAGAAGAAAAAGCTTATGAAGTAGTTGTAACAAATACAAATAAAATAGCAGATATGTGTGAAGCAATTTCGCCAATTTCAAGGGAAAAATGCCCACCACATATAGAAGGCTGTGAGCAAACAATAAAAGATATAGCATATAAAAAGGCACATGAGTTATATGGAGATCCACTACCACAAATAGTAGAAGAAAGATTAAGTAAGGAACTAGAATCAATTATAAAAAATGGATTCTCTGTTATGTACATAATAGCACAGAAATTAGTTTGGAAATCCAATGAAGATGGCTATATAGTAGGTTCACGTGGTAGTGTTGGTTCGTCGTTTGCAGCTTATGCAACAGGTATAACGGAGGTAAATTCGCTTCCACCACATTATCGTTGCCCAGAATGTAAATATTCAGACTTTACTGATTATGGTTATCAATGCGGTTTTGATTTACCAGATAAAGATTGTCCAAAATGTGGTCATAAAATGGTAAAAGATGGTATAGATATACCTTTTGAAACATTTTTAGGATTTAATGGAGATAAAGAGCCAGATATAGACTTAAACTTTTCAGGAGAATATCAAGCAAAAGCACACAAATATACAGAAGTAATATTTGGAAAGGGTACAACATTCAAAGCAGGAACTGTTGGTACAGTAGCAGATAAAACAGCATATGGATATGTAAAAAAATATTATGAAGAAAGAGGAATACCAGTTAGCAATGCAGAAGTACTTCGTATATCACAAGGCTGTACTGGAATAAAAAGAACAACAGGTCAGCATCCAGGAGGAATTATAGTTGTTCCAAAGGGAAGAGAAATATATGAATTTACACCTATACAACACCCTGCAGATGACCCAGAATCAGATATAGTAACAACACACTTTGACTATCACTCAATAGACCAAAACTTATTAAAACTAGATATACTAGGACATGATGATCCAACAATGATAAGAATGTTAAAAGATATAACAGGAATAGACCCAACAAAAGTACCATTAGATGATAAAGAAACAATGAGTATATTTAGCTCTACAAAGGCATTAGGGGTAACACCAGAACAAATAAAAAGTGAAGTAGGAAGTTATGGAGTACCTGAGTTTGGAACAAAATTTGTAAGAGGAATGCTTGTAGATACAAAACCAACAACATTTGATGAATTAATAAGAATTTCAGGACTATCACATGGTACAGATGTATGGCTTGGAAATGCACAAAGTTTAATAGAAGATGGAACAGTTACATTAAATGAGGCAATATGTTGCCGTGATGATATTATGATCTATTTAATAAAAAAGGGAGTTCCACCAAATCATGCTTTTAAAATAATGGAAACAGTTCGTAAGGGAAAAGCACTAAAAGACCCTGAAAAATGGGCTGAATATAAAGCATTAATGAAAGAACATGATGTACCAGATTGGTATATAAAATCTTGCGAAAAAATAAAGTACATGTTCCCAAAAGCACACGCAGCAGCGTATGTAACTAATGCATTTCGTATTGCATGGTTCAAAGTACATGAGCCAAAAGCATATTATGCAGCATACTTTACAATAAGAGCAGATGAATTTGATAGTAACATTATGTGCTATGGAGAAGAGAAAGTAAAAAATAAAATGAAAGAAATAGATTTAGCTGGAAATAGTGCAACTACAAAAGATAAAAATATGTATGCAATATTAGAGTTAGTATTAGAAATGTATGAAAGAGGAATAAAATTCTTACCAATAGATTTATATGAATCTCATGCAACGAAATTTATAGTAGAAGAAGAAGGAATACGTCCACCTTTAAATAGTATACCTGGACTTGGAACAGTTGCCGCTGAAGGAATACAAAAGGCAAAAGAAGAAGGAAAATTCATGTCTATAGATGATATGAGGATACGTTCAAAAATTGGACAATCAGTAATAGACCTACTAGAAAGTATTGGATGTTTAAAAGGAATGAGTAAAAGTAATCAATTAAGTTTATTTGGATAATTATAAAAAGAAAGCGTCCCTAGTGCTTTTAATTAAGCAGTTAGGGACGTTCATTTATATTAATAAATATATATTTATTCTCTTTCTTCACCAACATCATCTGCTATTTCAGGAGCATCTTGAGAAGGAGAAACCATAGAAGTATTTGTAAAATTATTACCCAAAGAACCAGTTGAATGTTGTTGTTTACCTTTCATACTGTCACTACTTACTTTTTTTATTGGTTTAGCGTGACGAATATAATAATAACCTTCCTTATTCATAATTAAGTTATCTGTATAGTCTATAACAAACTCTTCATTGTTTTTATTTTTAAATTCTACCCAAGAATGAATAGTTTTGGCTTTATCTGCAATACCATAAATATAACCAGTAACAATTTGATTTGGAAATGGTATAACTTGTGAAACGTATTCTGAACTATAATAAGAATTTCTTCTTACTAAATTATTTTTACTTATTTTATCATTTAAAACGTCTGAAAAAATATGAGAAAATTTAAAAGCTTTAATATTGTGAAAAGTAGTAGAAATAGATAAACTATGTTTTTCTTCTTCTATACTTTTTACAATTTTACACTTCTGTAGTGTGTCTTTTTCAATATCAGAAAATGAATTGTTAGAAAAGCAAGTTAAAGCATGATAAATACAATATTCATCTAAATATACATTATTGGCTTGTTTTAGTAGATGAATAGCTTCTTCTTTATTATTACTTTTTGTAGCTTTTTCAAAATCTTGTGACCATTTACTTACTTCATCGTAAGGAAACAGTTTGTATACATCTGCCATCTTTTTCATTCCTTTCAATCACGAAAATATAAATAGTTATAAAAACTATTTATAAAAACACAAATATATTATAGCATAAAATTGACATAATTGCAAATTTTTTAAAAATATAGATT
Source organism: uncultured Clostridia bacterium (assembly GCA_947593355.1). Classification (GTDB taxonomy): domain Bacteria; phylum Bacillota; class Clostridia; order TANB77; family CAG-508; genus UMGS1663. Next base: position 7,249 of record CANQDO010000007.1, read on the forward strand.
AAATTGCTACAAAAAAATAGAAAAGTATGCTATACTAAAAAAAGTATAAGTTAAATAGTAACTACATTTTTCAAGAAAGGAATAGATAGAATATGAATATAAATGCAACTCCAATTATAATAGATTTTTCAAAAATCTTTACTATACCAAATTTAATAATATATCTAATAATAATAAATATAATTGCCTTTTTATCTATGTGGCTAGACAAAAGAAAAGCAGTAAAAGGAAAATGGAGAATAAGTGAGGCAGCATTACTTACACTTGCATTATTAGGTGGAGGAATAGGTTCTTTGGCTGGTATGTATACATTTAGGCATAAAACCAAAAAGCTTAGGTTTTCTGTAGGAATACCTGCAATTTTAATATTTGAAATAATAGTTTTAATATATTTTTTAGTAAAGTAAGAATAAATTTTTATAATCAAAATAATATAAACAAAGGCTTTAATTTTTTAAATAAAAAAAATTGACTACAAAAAATAAATGTGATATTATACTAACTAGAAAAATTAAAAGGGAGGTAAAAAATATGTATAGTTCATTATATTCATCAAGAGCTGTAGATTCTATAGCAGGAGTAGGTATATGGTTAATAGTAGCTTTAATATTAGCAATCGTTGGAGGAATATTAATATACTTTTTATTTTTATCAAAGAAAAATGAAGGAAAATTCCAAGGATTTTTAGGATGGCTATATGATTTCCTATCATTCAAAAAATTCTTCCTTGAAGCAGTTTTAAAAATAACATATTTAGTAGTAGCTATATACATTACTTTAGCATCATTTGCTATGATAGCATCAAACTTCTTAGGATTTATACTAACATTAGTATTAGGAAATGTTTTTGCAAGAATAGTATATGAATTTTCTTTACTTATATTAGTAATTTGCAGAAATACAACAGAAATAAATGCAAAATTATCTGGTAAAAATAACAATAATAACAATGATAATATTGAGCAATAATATAAAAATTGGTGCATCATAAATATTAAAGAAACTTAATGTTTATGATGCACTTTAATTTTGAAAAAAAGTAAATGGAATATAGGCATTAAACTCAATATTTAACGGCATTTAATGGTAGTTGTCATAAAGATACAAAAAAGGAAAATAAAAACACTATACAAAAAAATATTAATATGATATAATTTCAACATAGTGATGGTAGTGAGGGATTACAATGAAGGAAGAAAAAGTTGAAGAAAAAAATAAAGAACCAAAGAAAAAGTTTAAATTACTAAAAGTAAGTATATGGAGAATTATAGCATATTTTATAATATATAGTATAATAGGTTTTATATTAGAAACAATTTTTGGACTTGCTACAAAGGGAGTATTAGAAAGTAGAAAAAGCTTTTTATATGGTCCATTTTGCGCAATATATGGCGTTGGCGCATGTGTAATGATTATATTTTTAAAACATTTTGAAAAAAGTAAAAAATCATTATTTATAGGGGGAATTGTAGTAGGAACAATAACGGAATATGCCGTAAGTTTATTTGGAGAATTAATGCTACAAGTAAAATGGTGGGACTATTCAAATTTACCACTTAATATAAATGGAAGAGTATGTTTACTATTTTCAGTAATATGGGGAATTTTAGCATTAATATTAATGCGCGTAATAAACCCTATTATTGATAAATTTTTAGACTTTTTAAAAGAAAAAGTTACAGTAAAAGTATCAAGAGCAATATTAGGTACAAGTTTTGTTTTAATAGCATTAGACTGGATTGTATCTACCATAGCTGTTATATTATTTTTAACAAGAATGGTAGCACAAAATAATTTAAATGTTGATAACAAAGAATTAATAACAAAAGTATATAATATAGCATATAGTAATGAAGCAATTTCAAATTTTACATATAAATATTGGGGAGATGAAAGGCTCTTAAAAAATTTCCCAGATTTAAAAACAACAGATGTAAATGGAAATATTATATTCTTTAAAGACTTACTACCTAACATACAACCATACTATGTAAAAGTATTTAATGTAAATAAGCAATATTAAAATACAAAATGGAGGCAATAATGAAAGAAGAATTTATAAAATTACTAAAAGAAATAAATAGAGAGGGAATGGATAGACTAATAGAATTTCTAGAAAATTCAGATTTTTTTGAAGCACCTGCAAGTACCAGGTTTCATGGAGATTGGAAAGGTGGACTTCTAGAGCATAGCATGAAAGTATATGAAATATTAAAAGAAAAGAATGGAGATTCAGACTCTGTAAGAATAGTTGGTTTATTACATGATATATGCAAAACTAACTTCTATAAAGTAGATTACAGAAATGCAAAGAACGAATTAGGTGTATGGGAAAAAGTTCCATACTATACAGTAGATGACACTATACCATATGGACATGGTGAAAAATCAGTTATGATGATATCTGAATTTATAAAGCTAACACCAGAAGAAAGGTATTGTATAAGATGGCATATGGGATTTACAGAACCTAAAGAGTTATATACAACTATAGGGCTAGCTTATAAAAAATATCCATTAGCATTATTAACACATGAAGCAGATTTAGAGGCCTCATATCTTTTTGATGTTTAGGGGACGGTTCTAAAATTCCGGATTTTTGGGACAGACAAAAATTTGCTACCATAGCTCAGTTGGTAGAGCAACAGATTCGTAACCTGTAGGTCGGGAGTTCGATTCTCCCTGGTAGCTCCAATATAAAATTTCAAAAATAGACCATAAATTTTATGGTCTATTTTTGACTGTGGTAGACTCTTAATCCAGAAAACCATTATCGATAATAGGCTTATTCTCTGCAAGAACATTTTCCTTTATTCTATATGGTATTCTATCCTTCGAGACAACCATGGTGAGTTTTTTACAGCAATTACATTTGGCTCTAAACTCATAGGATCGTTCACCGCCCCAGTCTGGAATGGTTACAACACATAAATCTTTAGCCGTAATACGTTGTCTAGTGTCACACCGTGGACATTTCTGAAAGTATGTCCATGGTGTAGCATTGATATGAGTTTCTTGAGGTTTCTTAAAAAATTGTGTTAATAACATCAATATTCCTCCTTGCTGTATTTATATAACTACATTTGATTTAATCTATTATATTATACAAAAAAAATAGCATTATGTCAATTCAATTAACATAAATATTCCTTATAAAGCCTTGAATTGTTGACTTTTCAAGTAAAATACTATATAATATGGTCATATATTGTACTTTACACAGCAAAGTATAGAAAGAAATTAATAATTTTTTTCTGGAGGGCTGTGTAATACCTCCAGATAACTAAAAGGAGGAGTACTAAATGAAATCTGTAGTAACTGTTTTATCAAGTAAAAAGTTGAAAGCGCGGTATGCCAAATTAGCTAATACTCGTATGGCTAAGTTAACAGAAGAAGCAATTAGAAATGGCTATTCCATAGCGTGTGTACAAATAGAGGGATTAGGTACAAGTAAATTGTTAGATTATGATGTTCAAGTAGCTTTGGAACAAAGTGTACCAAAAACTTCTGTTATTCATATTTGGTGCTATACAGATTTAAGCGAGTTTCGTTCAAACAAGGTATATGTAGCATTTAAAGAATTGAAGGGGCGAGCCTGTGCACATTCATTTAGTGCAGATCATTGTCGTATAAGCTAATGTAAACAAATAAAACTTAATAACTATTAAGGAGGTGCAAAAGGTGAACGAGAAAAAGTGGAAATGTGAAGTCACTGGAGAAGCAATAAATATTTCTGAATGCCGTGATTGCCATACACGGAGCTGTCAGGTAAATACAGGCTTTTCCGATGGGCCGGAATTAATCAAAGAGGAAGACGTAAAAGAAACTTTGGAAAGGTAACCTTGTGCATGCGAAAATGAGAATGATGTAAATATTATATCATTCTCATTTTTTGTGCATTTAACATAAAAAAATATAATGCATATAATAAAGTAGGTAGAGTTTTATACAAGCCTATCTATAAAAATATTTTGTTATTACATGGGAAGGGGGGTAATATAATGAGGAATATTAAAAATATTATAATAGGTGCGTTGTTAGTTGTAATATTGATAATGTCAGTAGGTTATTCAGCATTTGCTACTCAATTAACACTAAACGGAACAGCACAGATTATAGGAGAATGGAATGTAAAAATAACTGGTATTGAAACAATGAATATAAGCGAAGGCTGTGATGCAGGACCTTTACAGTTCACAAATACAACAGTTACTTTTAATGCAAAGCTAAAAAAGCCTGGTGATGTAATTACCTATGTAATAACAATTGAGAATGCTGGAACTATTGATGCTACTTTGGAAAATATAACAATTGCTTCAGATGAGGCAAATGGTTCTCCTGCAATTATGTATGAAACTACAGGATTAGCAAGTTCATTACCTGCAGGTGAAAAAACATCATTTACAGTAACTGTTAAATATGATCCAAATTGTACAGAAGTTCCAGAGGTAAAAGAAAAAACAATTACAGGTATCATAGAATATGTACAAGCAAAATAAAACAAGGTGATATTATGAAATATGTAAAAGATAAAGAATTATTGATTATAATAGCTATTTATATATTTATAACAATGAATTTAATAACAAAAGACATGGTATTATATATGAATGTAATTAATCCTATGTTTTGGGGAACTATTTTAATTTATCTAGTATGGAATATAAAAAAATATTATATTAGATTTAATGTAAATAAAAGATATTTTATAGCCATTTTCATAATTTCATGTGTTCATGTAGTTGCATACTTTTATATTGGATTTATATTAGGTTTTTCAAAAAGCCCATATAATCACAATATATTGTCAATATTGAAAAATATAATAACAAGATTATTACCAATTATTAGTATTGAAATTACAAGAGCTGTTATAGTAACTAGAAATAAAAATAATAAATTAGTATTAGTAATTACTACTGTATTATTAATATTAGCTGAAATTAACTATGGAGCTTTAATAATGAATAGACAAGAAGTGTTTCAATATATCTTTAGTGATGTTGCAGGCATAGTATCAGCAGGCATTTTAAGCACATATTTGACTCTAAAAGGTTCATATTTGTTACCAGTAGTATATAGATTATTTAATAAAGTAATTATCCTTATATTGCCAGTATTACCAAACATCAATTGGTTTATATCTGGAGCAATAAATGTAATATCTCCCTTAGTAGTATATATATTATTTAAATATGAATTAATTAAAGAAAATAAAGATATGAGAAAACAAAAAGAAAATTTAAAATCAAAAATTAGTTATACTTTAGCAATTAGTTTTTCTATAACATTAATTTGTTTTATGCTAGGAATATTTAAACATGAACCAATAGCCATACTTTCAAATAGTATGGCTCCAACATTTAATAGAGGAGATATTGTAATTTTTGAAAAGCTAGAGGAAGAACAGTTAAAAGAAATTTCAATAGGAACGATTATTGTTTATACTATTGGAGACCAAAACATAGCCCATAGAATTGTTGATGTAAAAAAAGAAAATGGTACTGTATTATATAAAACGAAAGGCGACTCTAATAATATGGCAGATATGGAGCAAGTGCAAATAAATCAAATTAAAGGAGTGTATGCATTTCATATTAAGTATATAGGCTTTCCATCAGTTTTTTTATATGATTTCTTTAACAATAAAGAAGCGGAAATAGAAATTAAATAAAGCACACATTAGTTTAAGAAAATTAGAAAAGTTCAAGAACTATGTATGAGCAGTAAAGCAAAGCAAGGAGGAAATGAATTTATTATGGTAAGAAGTGTGAAAATAGAACATAATAAAATTAATAATACTGTTATTATAATTATATTTGTATTAGCAGTTATTTTTATAAATTTAGGTGCAAATTTTAAGGAAAATATAATACCTGTATACAGTTATAAGGCACAAAAAAGTGATAATTATGAAATCATTTTAAAACCAAATAATTTTTACCAAACAGAAACGCTTCCATCAGGAGGCTATTATGCATCAAATTCAATTAAGACAATAGCAATGAATTTAAAATACAATTTTAAAGGAAATGCAAAAGCAAATATAAAGTACAATTATAACGTTACTGCTAATTTAATTGGAACAGTAGAAGGAAGCAATAATCAAGATAGAGAAGTTTGGAATGTAAGCAATGTTGTTATTGAAAATGGTAGCAACCAAACAGATATAGATGAATTTAATATTAGTGAAAAAGTTAATATTGATTATGAAGAATATAATAATTTAGTACGTTCATATGAAAGAACGTATGGAATTGCAATTAATGCAGTTTTAAAAGTGAGGTTAAATATTGCGTATAACATTAATAATTTAGGAATAGAAAACGACTGTATTCAAATGGACATACCAATAACTAATACTGTAACTGAAGTTAAGCAAAACTATGAAGCGGAAACTGTTAAAGATATTAACCCAACTATAGAAAATATAGAAACTGGTAAAATTATTTTTTATGTAATTGCTACAATACTTATTATAATAGATATGGTTCTAATTGTATTAAGATTATATAAAAATAGAAAATTAAGAACACCTGAAATAATGTACAATAAAAATATTAATCATATTTTTAAGTACTATAGAGATTTAATTGTAACAGTATCTAATGAACCAAATTTACAAGATTTAAAAGTTATGAATGTTGCAATTATAGAGGATTTAATTGATGTGGCAGAACAAAATAAAAGTAGTATTATTCATTATGAGGTAATTCAAAACGAAAAAAGTAAATTTTATGTTATTGTTGGAAAATATGTGTATGTTTATACGGTAACTGCTAATAAGCTAAAATAGTGCTATTAATAGTAAAGCAAAATATTAATATATTATTTATTTAGTAACATTTTGTGGGGACCAGCAAATTATAGATTGTTAACAAATTTTATATTTATAAAATTTGTTATACAAGCTATTATGCAGCTGGGAGTTACTAAATAAATAATATATTCATATTTTGCCTAATTTTATATCCACTCATGATATTTACGTATATAAATCTTTTTAGCAATTAATGCAACAAAACAATATAAAATAGGAACAAGAATAATAACTGGCAAATATTCAAAAGGAATAGGTACAAGACCTATTAAGTTTCCAAGGAATGTGAAAGGAATAACAACACCAACAACAGCTAATAAAATTGAAGAAAAATATACTAGTTTGTGAGCGTTGCTTTGTACAAATGGAATTTTGGCAGTTCTAATAATATGCATTCCAAGTAAGTTTGATACTATGCTATATGAAAACCATATAGTTTGGAAAGTAGCTGCATCTTGTAATTTAAAAACAAGTAATAAAATTGCAAACACAATAATATCAAATGCAGAGCTTAAAGGTCCCATAAATAGCATAAAGTTTTTCAAACTTTTTATATTAAATTTACGAGGTTCTTTTAAATAATCTTCATCAACATTATCAAAAGGAAGTGTAAGTTGACCAAAATCATAAAGAAGACCTTCTACTAATAGTTGAATTGGCGTTTCTGGCAAAAATGGTAAAAGTACACTTGCAATAATAACAGAAACAACTTCACCAAAGTTAAAGCTTGTTGAAAGTTTTATATATTTCATTAAATTGGCAAAAGTTTTTCTACCGTTCGGTTACACCATCTAACAAAACATGTAAATCTTTTTCAAGTAAAATTATATCAGCAGATTCTTTTGCAATGTCAACAGCAGTATCAACAGAAATACCAACATCTGAATTTATTAAAGAAGGGGCATCATTAATACCATCGCCCATATATCCTACTACATTATCAGTTTCATGTAAAAGTCTAACAATTCTTGCTTTTTGAATAGGCGAAAGTTTTACAAATATGTTGTTGTTTTTTAACAAACGAAGTACACCACTATCTGAAAGTCTTTCAATTTGGCTACCTTCAATAATATCATTTGAGTTTATACCAACTTTCTTGCAAATACATTTAGTAACTTCTAAATTATCACCAGTTAAAACTATAACACGAATACCAGAATTGTTTAACTTTTCTATAGCAGATTTTGCACTTTCCTTTGGTGGGTCTAAAAAGCCAATAAATCCTAAAAGCACCATATTTTTTTCATCATTTACACTAAAATCAGAAATATTTGCAATATCATTCTTTTGGCAAACTGCAATAACTCTTAAGCCATCTTTATTAAGATTTTTTGAAATTTGTCTTATATTGTCTTTAATTTCTTTAGTAATAGGAGATGTTTTACCTTTATAATCAACCATAGTACAAATACTAAGTATTTCCTCAACTGCACCTTTTGTAATTAATTGCTTTTTAGTTCCATCTGTAACAACAACCGATAAACGTCTACGAGAAAAATCAAAAGGAATTTCATCAACTAATTTATATTTATCTATATATTCACTCATATTATTTTCTAAAGCTCTAGCTACCACAGCTTCATCAATATTACCTCTTAATCCAGTTTGAAAATATGAATTTAAAAATGCATGCTTTAAAATACGAAAATCTTCATCTCCGTTTATGTCCAAATACTTTTCTAAAACTATTTTATCTTCTGTAAGTGTTCCTGTTTTGTCTGTACATAAAATGTTGATGGCACCAAAACTTTGAATAGCATCTAATTTTTTTACAATAGTTTTCTTTTTAGACATTCTAACAGCGCCTTTTGAAAGGCTTGAAGAAAGAATAACAGGAAGAAGAAGAGGAGTAATACATATTGCTATTGCTACTGCAAAAGTAAAAGCTGTAACTGTGCTATGTTTAGCGACATTTAAAACAAAAACTATTGGTATAAGTACAATCATAAAACGTATTAACAATTTACTAATATTTTCAATACCAGATTGAAAAGCAGATTTAGGCTTGTCGTTTGAAATTGTATGAGCAACTTTACCAAAGTAAGTGGTATCTGCGGTTTTAATAACAACACATTTGGCACTTCCACTTATAACATTTGTACCCATAAAGCAAATATTATTTAAGTCTGATATACTATTTAAATCAGTGGTGTCAAGTTCTACACTTTTTTTAACTGCATCAGATTCACCAGTTAAAGAAGACTGACCAACATATAAATCTTTAGATTCTAATACACGAAGGTCTGCAGGTATTAAGCTTCCGGCAGATAAAATAACAATGTCTCCTAAAACAACTTGATTAATAGGAATTTGAACTTTTTTACCATCTCTTATTACTGTAGTTGTAGTTGCAACTAGTTCTTTAAGTTTTTGAGCAGCCTTGTTTGAATGGTATTCCTCAAAAAATTCCAAAAGAGTGCTAGAAATTACTAAAATTGCAATTACAATAATATTTGCATAGCTTGGAACTTCAGCAAGGTAAACATCAGTATAAAATAATATACATGCAATGCCAAGTAATATACTGTTAAAAGGACTAAAAAGACTACTTAAAAAATAGTTGTACCATTTTTTAGGTCTAGCCTGTTTTACCTCGTTTGGACCATATTTATTTATACGATTTATAGCTTCATTTGTAGTTAAGCCATTTTCATCTACATTAAAAAATTTTAAAAATTCATCTTTACTTAGAGAACTCTGCTTCCCATACAATTTTTGAACATTCACTTCTTCTTTTATATTTGCCACATAAATCAACTCCATTTCACTTACATAAATTATACCACTAAAATTAAAAAGTTAAGCATATTATTAAAAGTTTTATTTAAATATATTTTTATGTAAAATATTTCATAAATAAATAGACAATTTTCTAAGTTAATGATATACTTATAAACGAAAAATGAATGAGAAAAAACAAGAAAAGGAGTAAAAGTAAATATGAAAAAAATAACTATAATCATACCAGCATATAATGAAGAAGAATCATTACCACTTTTATACGAAAGATTAGAAAAATTAATGAATGAAATAAAAAACTATGAAATAGAAGTTTTATTTATCAATGATGGAAGCAAAGATAAAACAATACAAATAATAAAGGAATTAAGGCAAAAAGATAAAAGAATATCATATGTGGATTTTTCAAGAAATTTTGGAAAGGAAATTGCAATGCTTGCAGGTTTAGATTATGCAACAGGTGATGCAGTTATATTTATGGATGCAGATTTACAAGATCCACCAGAATTAATACCAGAATTAATTAAATATTGGGAACAGGGTTATGATGATGTATATGCAAGAAGAAGTAGCAGAAAAGGAGAAACGTGGCTTAAAAAGTTCACTTCAAAAATGTATTATAGGGTATTACAAAGTTTAACTAGAGTAGAAATTCAAAAAGATACAGGTGATTTTAGGCTATTAGATAGAAGATGTGTAAATGCGTTGAAAAAATTAAGAGAATCTCAAAGATGCTCAAAGAGTATGTTCAGTTGGATAGGCTATAAGAAAAAAGAAGTTATGTATGAAAGAGATCCTCGTATAGCAGGAAAAACTAAATGGAATTATAGAAAATTAATAGATTTAGCAATAGATGGAATAACATCATTTACAACATCACCACTTCGTATTTCTACATATTTAAGCATACCAACATTTTTAGCATTATTTGTTTACTTTATATATGTAATAGTAAAATGTTGTGTTTTAAATGTAGCAATACAAGCATATCAAGCAATAATACTATTAATATTATTCTTTGCAGGAGTACAAATATTATTATTTGGAATTGTGGGAGAATATTTAGGTAGAATATTTAATGAAACTAAAAATAGACCATTATATTTTGTAAATGAGTACAATGATGTAAAAGAAATGAATGAGTAAGAAGATAAATGTACGTTGAAGGGAATGGTATAAAAAATGGATTTTGAAGATAATAGAACGATAAGTCCAGAATTAGAAGATATTCAAGAAGAAAGGTTAGAAAACACATTAAGGCCAAAAGTATTAGATGAGTATATTGGGCAAGAAAAAGTAAAACAAAATATGAAAATATACATAGAGGCTGCCAAAAAAAGAGGGGAGCCTCTTGACCATGTTTTATTATATGGACCTCCAGGGCTTGGAAAAACTACACTTGCAAATATTATTTCTAATGAAATGAATTCAAACATAAAAATAACATCAGGTCCAGCTATTGAAAAGCCAGGTGATTTGGCAGCACTTCTTACAAATTTAGCAGAGTTTGATGTGCTATTTATAGATGAAATTCATAGATTAAATAAAAGTGTAGAGGAAATTTTATACCCTGCATTAGAAGACTACACATTAGACATAATGATAGGGAAAGGTCCAAGTGCAAGGTCTATAAGGTTGGATTTACCTAAATTTACATTAATTGGTGCCACAACAAGAGCAGGAGCCCTAACTACTCCATTAAGAGATAGGTTTGGAATAGTGCATCGTTTAGAATTATATTCTACAGAAGAATTGGCAACAATAGTAAAAAGGTCAGCTAAAATATTAGAAATAGATATAGATGAAGAATCTAGTAAAGAAATAGCAAGACGTTCGAGAGGAACACCTAGAATAGCAAATAGGTTATTGAAAAGAGTAAGAGATTATGCGTCAGTATTAGGCGATGGAAAAATAAATTTAAAAATAACTAAAGTAGCTTTAAATAGGCTAGAAATAGATGAAATGGGTCTAGATGAAATAGATAGAAGAATACTAGAAATTATGATAATAAAGTATGGAGGAAGAGCAGTAGGCCTAGAAACAATAGCAGTAACAATAGGTGAAGAAGTAGATACTATAGAAGATGTATATGAACCATATTTAATACAAATTGGTTTTATTGCAAGAACACCAAAGGGTAGAATTCCACTTCCACCTGCTTATGCTCATATTGGTGTAGAATATAATGAATAATAAATACATGAAAGGATAAGTGTTAATGGAGAAAATAGCAGTTTTAATTCCATGTTACAACGAAGAAAAGACTATTGAAAAGGTTATAAAAGATTTTCAAAAACAATTACCTAAAGCGGAAATATATGTTTATAACAATAATTCAAAAGATAATTCTTATGAGCTTGCTAAAAGTGCAGGTGCAATAGTCAGAAATGAATATAAACAGGGCAAAGGCAATGTTGTAAGAAGTATGTTTGAACAAATAGATGCAGATATATATGTGCTAGTAGATGGAGATGATACTTACCCTGCTGAAAGCGTAAATGACTTAATTAATGCAGTAAGAAACGGAGCAGATATGGCAGTAGGAGATAGACTTTCAAATGGTACTTACTTAAAAGAAAATAAAAGGAGATTTCATAATTTAGGAAATGCTTTAGTACGAAATACAATTAACTTTTTATTTAAAGTAAATTTAAAAGATATTATGAGTGGGTACAGGGCTTATAATAAAAAGTTTGTAAAAAATTTTCCAATTTTAACTAAAAAGTTTGAAATAGAAACAGAAATGACAATACATGCATTAGATAAGAATTTTAAAATTGTAGAAATACCAATAGACTATAGAGATAGACCACAAGGAAGTGTTTCTAAACTAAATACAATATCAGATGGAGTAAAAGTAATAAAAACTATAGGAACAATGTTCAAAGATTATAAGCCACTAAAATTCTTTTCAATTATAGCATTAATATTGTTAGTATTAGGCTTTATTATTGGAACACCAGTTATTGTAGAGTTTGCACAAACACATTATGTATCAAAAGTACCATCAGCAATTTTAGCAACAGGCTTAGTTATGATTGCTTTTATTATAGAACAATGTGGAATTATTTTGCACACAACAGTTAAGAAAAGTAGGGAATTGTATGAATTAAATTTACTACGCTATGGCCAAATTGAAAGTTTAATAAAAAATAACAATGAATTAAAATTAAATGAAAGGGAAAAGTATGAAAGATAGACTTAGGAAAATATCAAGGTCATCTATAATGTATATATTAACATTTGTTATTTTAATAGGTATATATATAGTTTCATTGTTCGTTTCAAGCTTAATACCTTCTTCAAGGATGGAAGAAAATGTTAGAAAAAGTTCAGAGACTTTATTAAATGAAGGAGAAAAAGTTGGATTTGACTTAAAATATAAAAAAGAATATATTTTCACATTTACAGATGCATTAATGATTAATACTGCATATTCGATAGATAATACTAAACCAATACAAAGTTTTATTTTGGCAAGAAAAAATTTCATTCCTGGTCAAACAAAATATTTTTACGTAGATAGCCAATATAATTTAGGAGCAAACCCTAAATATATAAATGAAAGTAATGGAGATTTATATCAAACTAAAGAATTATATGCATTAATGCATGGAGAAAATATACAAGATTCCTACGAATATGCAAGATATTGGCATGGATATTTAGTTATATTAAGACCATTACTTGCTTTATTTCAATATAGTACAATTCGAATAATATTATTTGCAATTACATTTATACTTTTAGCAATTATGTTTGTGCTTATATATAAAAAAATAAACTTAAAAACAGCACTTGCATATATAATTGGGCTAATGGCTGTAAATATATTTATAGTAACACAATCTATTAATGAAATACTTATATTTATACTTGCATTAGTAAGTAGCATCATTTTATTAGTAAAGCAAGAAAAAATTAAAAGAATAGGTATGTTTTTCTTTATAATAGGCTCAATATCAAGCTTTATAGATTTATTAACAGCGCCATTAGTTACTTTAGGGTTAACTGCAATCACGTATTTCTTGTTGTTGCAGAGTAAAGAAGAAAAAGCAGATATAAAAAAATATATAATAGAATTATTAAAAATAGGTATTGCATGGTCAGTTGGCTATGGCTTAACATGGGCTACAAAATGGATTATCACACAAGTATTCTTTAATAGGCAATTAATTTATCAGGCAATGGTGCAAATATCATTTAGAAGTAGCTCTTCAAAAATAAGTTTATTAGACTTAATTAACAAAAGCTTAACATATTTATCAAAACCGGTTACAATAGTAGTATTATGCATATGTGCAATTTACTGTATAGTTACAATACTTATAAATTTTAAAAAGAAAATTAATGTTAAAGATAATATAAAAAAATGTATTCCATTTGCAATAATATTTTTCTTCCCAATAGTGTGGTATGCAGTTGTTAAGCAACATTCGTATGTGCATATATTTTTCACATATAGAATTTTAGTAATATCAATTATTAGTTTAATAGTTATAGCATCTAAAATATTTGAAAAAAATATTATAGAAGATAATAAGGAAAATTAAATAAAGTATGAAAGGAAAGAGTATTAAATGAAATTATTATTACATACATGTTGTGCGCCATGCAGTGTGTATTGTATAGATGCACTAAGAAATGAACAAATAGAGCCAACAGTTTTTTGGTATAACCCAAACATACATCCATATATGGAGTATAAGGCAAGAAGAGATTGCTTAAAGGACTATACTGAAAAAATAAATGTACAAGCTATATTTAGAGAAGAATATGGTTTAGATGAGTTTTGCAAAAATGTTATAGGAGATTTAGAAAATAGATGTAGCAATTATTGCTATAGGGTTCGTTTAGAAGAAACAGCAAAATATGCTAAAGAAAACGGCTATGATGCAATAAGTACAACTCTTTTAGTGAGCCCATACCAAAAGCATGAGGTATTAAGGGAAATGGGAGAAAAAATTGCAAAAGAATATGGTCTACAATTTTTATATAGAGATTTTAGAGTTGGTTTTAGAGAGGGGCAAGCTAAAGCAAGAGAGTTAGGGCTATATATGCAAAAATATTGCCGGTTGCATTTTTTCGGAGGAAGATAGATATCAGAACCGAATTTTAAAAGATAAGAAAAAATAAGGAGAATAAAATGGATTTTGAAATTGCTTTGAGAGATAAAATAAAAAATGAAATAATGGATAGCCTAGATTCGATTTACTGTAATTTTCAAGAAGGTAATAGGATTTCATCTCAAACAATGAAATTAATGCAATATTTTAGAGATATAATAGATAGATATCATTTTATAAAATATAAAGGTCAAAAAACAGAAAAAGAAATATTACAAATAACTGATGAATTTGAAAATCTACTTACTGATGAAAACCTTTCTAAAATGTATGAAAGAACAAATTTTACAGAACAAGAATTATTATATATAAAATATGTAAAATTAACTCATAAATGTAGAAATTATAAAAATTTTAATATAGGTGAAAAATACGCAATAATAGATATATTGTTAAGAAAAATAATTTTGCAAGAATTTGAACAAGAGGATATAGAACAAATTGTGAAAATAATGGATGAACAATTAACACAAGGAGATACTAAGATGCAATCAACATGTAACCATTTTTTAGAATTACTTTCAAATAAACCATATGGGGAGCATTTATCACAAGACTTTGAAGAAGAAATAGAAAAATTGGTTGATAGATATTTTAATGATAGAATTAATTGTGGTGGCTATGCATTGAAAATAGATAGATGTATTTTTCCATTAGGTCGTAAGAAAAGTTTTAGTCAAAGTGTTTCTACAATATTGGATAATTATTCATTTGTTCAGTTATTGGGAGATAGAAAGTTAGCAGATGATGAATATTTAGTAATATATAGAGCAAATAAAGAAAACACAGGACATCATTTTATTAGAGTAGATGATGATGGCGTAGTAAGAGAAAAAGATGGAAATAGAGCACCAAAAATATTTGAAGGATGGAGTGAAAATCTGGAAAATTGTCAAGAAGCTATATTTGCAGTAAAGAAGGAACATCAAATATTCAATTATGATGAACTGGAATATAAAAAAGAAGGATTAAATTTTAATGATACTATAATACAAGCAATAGAAAATAAAAGTAATAATTTTTCTTATCATGGACATGAATTTTCATTTAAAAAATCTTCAAATGAAGAAGTATATGTTATAAGTAATGGAAGTATAGTAGCTAATATACTTACAGATGGAGAAGAACATTTAATTGAAATAGCAGAAGGAAAAGAAAAATATGTAGAAAACTTTTCAGGATCAATAACACCAATTATAGAAAATGGACATTTAGTAAATAGAAGTCAATTCATATCACAGAAAAATTTTGATAATAATGATGAAAGACAATAAACTTGAAAAAATTCAACTATTAGGAAATTACTAATAGTTCAAAAAATAGAAAAGAGGAAGTTAATTATGAGTAGAATAGTATTAGTAGATGGCAATAGCATAATGAATAGAGCATTTTATGGAATAATGGGGTCTAAAATGTTAACAGCATCAGATGGAACATATACAAATGCAGTATATGGTTTCCTAGCAATTTTATTTAAAATACTAGAAGATTTAAATCCTGAATATATTGCAGTAGCATTCGATTTAAAAGCTCCAACAGCAAGGCATAAAATGTATGAAGGCTACAAAGCAAACAGGAAAGGAATGCCAGAGGAACTTTCTGCTCAAATGCCTATTATAAAAGATATTCTAAAATTAATGAATATAACAATAATAGAAAAAGAAGGTTATGAAGCAGATGATGTATTAGGAACTCTTTCTAAAAGGTTTGAAAAAGATGGAGAAGATGTAACAATTCTTTCAGGAGATAGAGATACATTTCAATTAGTTACAGATAAAATAGTGGTAAGAATACCAAGAACTAAAATGGGGAAAACTGAAGTAGAAGATTTTGATAGAAATAAAGTATTAGAAACGTATGGAGTAGAGCCAATACAACTAATAGAAGTAAAAGGACTTATGGGAGATACTTCAGACAATATTCCTGGAGTGCCAGGTGTTGGAGAAAAAACTGCATTATCGATAATACAAGAATATAAAACTATAGATAATATGTATAATAAAATTGAAAATAATGAAGCAGATTCAATAAAAGGAAAGACCAAGGAAAAGATAGTAGAAAATAAGGATTTAGCCTTGCTTTCAAGAACATTGGGAACTATAAATATAGAAGTGCCTATAGAAGAAAAAATAGAAGATTTTAAAGTTAAAGAATGGCAAAGACCACAATTATTAGAAAAATTTAAACAACTAAACTTTAATAGATATATAGATAGATTCAATTTAAGGGAAGAAGTTACTAATGTAGCACCAAAAGAAGAAAACTTAAATTTTGAAATAGAAGAAACTTCAATAAGTAATGTAACAGAGCAAATTAAAGCAAACAAAAAAATGGTATTCTTTGCAAATACAAAAGATGATTTAGATGAAGAAAGAATAATCAAAAAGCAAATAACATCAATAAGTATATGTATTGAAAATAAAGTATATTATATAAAAATAAAAGATATAAATGAATGGAAGGAATTGTTTGAATCAAATGAAATAGAAAAAATAGGATATAAATTAAAAGAATTGTATGTTATTTTAAAAGAGCAAGGAATAGAATTAAATAATATAAAATTTGATGCAGAAATAGCAGCATATTTATTAAGCCCTACAGCTAGTAATTATCCTTTAGATGTGCTTTCAAAAGAGTATTTAGGAATAGATATAGATGAATATTTGGAACAGCAAAATGTAGAAAAACAAGAAGAAAAGCAAATGAATATTTTTGAAACTATGCAAAACAATGTGGAAGCTTCAAATGGTACGGTAAATGCTTTTGAAAAGTATGATAGTAGCATAAAAGCATATATAATATATAATTTACAAAGTATACTTACGCAAAAGCTAGAAGAAGCGGGGCAATTAAAGTTATTTAATGAGATAGAAATGCCATTACTATTAATATTAGCACAAATGCAATATACAGGTATGTATATAGATAAAAGTGAATTAATAGAATTTGGAGAAACTTTAAAAGCACAAATAGAAAGCCTAAAACAAGAAATATATAATCTGGTTGGAGAAGAATTTAATATAAATTCGCCAAAGCAATTAGGTGTAATTTTATTTGAAAAGTTAAAACTTACAGCATATAAAAAGAATAGAAAAGGCTATTCAACAGATGGAGATGTATTAGAAAAATTAAGAGTAGAGCATCCTGCAGTTGGTAAAATAATAGAATATAGAAATTTAGTAAAATTAAATTCTACTTATGTAGAAGGCACAATTCCATATATAAATACAAAAACAAATAGAATACATTCATCATTTCATCAAACAGTAACAGCCACAGGAAGAATTAGTTCATCAGAGCCAAACCTTCAAAATATACCAACAAGAATAGAACTAGGAAAACAATTAAGAAAAGTCTTTAAAGCAAAAGAAGGCTATGTATTTATAGATGCAGATTATTCTCAAATTGAATTAAGAATATTGGCACATATTTCTCAAGATGAGCACATGTTAGAGGCATTTAAAAATGGAGAAGATATACACAAACAAGCAGCTTCAAAAGTATTAGGAATTCCTATTGAAGAAGTAACAAAGGAACAAAGAAGTGCCGCAAAAGCTGTAAACTTTGGAATAGTATATGGAATAAGCGACTTTGGTTTAGCAGAACAATTAGGAACATCAAGAAGAAAAGCAAAAGAATATATAGAACAATATCTTGAAAAATATTCAGGAATACAAAAATTCATGAATGAAATTGTAGAAAAGGCAAAAGAGGAAGGGTATGTTGAAACTTTATTTAATAGAAGAAGATATATACCAGAGTTAAAATCAAGCAACTATATGGTAAGACAATTTGGTAGCAGAGTAGCAATGAATACACCTATACAAGGAACTGCAGCAGACATTATGAAAATAGCAATGATTAAAGTAAAAGAAAAATTAGAAGAATTAAAATTAGATGCAAAAATAGTTTTACAAGTGCATGACGAGCTTATATTAGAAACAAGCCAAAAAGACAAAGAAAGAGCAAAACAAGTATTAAAAGAATGTATGGAAAATGCTACAAAGTTAACAGTTCCTTTGGAAGTAGAGGTAACAGAAGCAACAAATTGGTATGATGCGAAATAGCTAAACTATTAGGGACGGGGTTAAATAGTTTAACCA
The DNA here is from genome assembly GCA_947593355.1 of uncultured Clostridia bacterium. GTDB lineage: Bacteria > Bacillota > Clostridia > TANB77 > CAG-508 > UMGS1663. Next base: position 26,037 of record CANQDO010000007.1, read on the forward strand.
AAAATTTATTTATTTTATTTACAGAGCATTAACACTAATGTTTTGCAATATAACAGTTACATGGTTAAACTATTTAACCCCGTCCCTAATAGTTTAGCCTAAAGCAAAGGAGAAAACATATTGAAAAAAAAGAAAAAAAGCAAAATAATTATTATATTAATAATAATTATTATAATAGGATTTTTATTATTTCAAATTTTTAATGTACAAGATATAATACTAAAGAAAATTTACCCAACCACATATTCTGAATATGTGTACAAGTATTCAGAAGAAAACGGAGTAGACCCACTACTTACATTTGCTATTATTAAAGCTGAAAGTAATTTTGATAATAACACAGTTTCACACAAAGGAGCTATTGGTCTTATGCAATTAATGCCAACCACTGCAGATGAAATTGCACAAAAAATGCAAATGCAAGTGGAATCAGAAGATATTTTATATAATCCAGAAAAAAATATACAAATAGGTGTTAGCTATTATAAAAATTTGTTAAATAGGTATGAAAATTCATATTTAGTTGCTCTTGCAGCATATAATGCTGGAATTGGTAATGTAGATAAATGGATTAGTGATGGTATTATAAAACAAGATGGCTCAAATATAGAAAATATTCCATTTAAAGAAACCAATAACTATGTTAGAAAGATTGTAAGAGATTATAGAATTTATATAAATTTATATGAAAAATAGAAAAACTGTAAACTATTGTTAATTTAGTATTTTTAATGTATAATATAAAAGAATTTATAAATATAAAATTTGTTTTAATCAGTGTCTGCAAGGTAATAACTATAAAAAGAAAGGAATGAAATATATGTCAATTTTAGTTACAGGTGGAGCTGGCTATATAGGAAGTCATACAGTAGTTGAGCTATTAAATATAGGACAAGAGGTTATTATAATAGATAACTTTTCAAATAGTAAACCAGAAGTATTAGATTCAATAAGAAAAATAACAGGTAAGGATTTCAAATTCTATGAAATAAATTATTTAAATAGAGAGGCTTTGGAAAAAATATTTGAGGAAAATAAAGATATAGAAAGCGTAATAAATTTTGCAGGATTTAAAGCTGTTGGGGAATCTGTAGAAAAGCCAATAGAATATTATACTAATAATATTTCAGGTGCACTAGTATTGTTAGATACAATGCGAAAATATGGAGTTAAAAAGTTTGTATTTAGTTCATCTGCTACAGTATATGGAAATCCGGAAAGAATTCCATTAACAGAAGACTGCAGAATAGGTGGAACAACAAATCCATATGGAACAACAAAATTATATATAGAACAGATTTTAAAAGACATATATAAATCAGATAATAGTTGGGATATTGCAATACTTAGATATTTTAACCCAGTTGGGGCACATGAAAGTGGGCTAATAGGTGAAGAACCAAAAGGCATACCTAATAACTTAATGCCATACATAGTTCGTGTAGCAGCAGGTATGTTAAAGGAATTATCAGTATATGGAAATGATTACGATACGCCAGACGGAACAGGCGTAAGAGATTATATACATGTTGTAGATTTAGCAAAAGGACATATAAAAGCAATAGAAAAATTAAATAAAGAAAAACATGGATTGTTTATATATAATTTAGGCACAGGAGTGGGGTATAGTGTATTAGATATGGTAAAGGCTTTTGAAAAAGTAACAGGAAAGCAAGTACCATATAAAATAGCACCAAGAAGAGAAGGTGATATAGCAACTTGCTATTCAGACCCAACAAAAGCTAAAAATGAACTAGATTGGGTTGCAACTAAAACTTTGGAAGATATGTGCAAAGATTCATGGAAATTTATTCAAAATAGAATGTAGTATGACGGTTAAGAAATAGTGTTATAAAAGGTAACAAGCAAAATTATGCAAATAACTTTGTAATAATTCTGAAATATAAGCGAAAAACAATTGAAATATTATTGTAAACAAAACGTAACAAAGAAACATAATAAATGTACCAAATAATCAGTAAGTTTGCATAATTGCAGACAAAAAATGGAAATGTGAAAAAATGTAAAATGAAAATGCTTGATATAAGGTTATCAACAAAGTTTTCCACATTTTCCACATTGCATGTGGAAAACTTTAAAAAAATAAAAATGGAAAACATAATATTGAAAAAATAAAATGGAGGAATGTAAAATGGTAGATTCAATGGAAAAAATAGTGAACTTATGCAAGGCAAGAGGCTTTATTTATGCGGGTTCTGAGATTTATGGAGGTTTAGCAAATACTTGGGATTATGGTCCATTAGGTGCAAGATTAAAAAACAACATTAAAGATACTTGGAGAAAAAGATTTATACAAGAAAGAAAAAATAGTTATGAAATAGATGCAGACATATTAATGCACCCTAGAGTTTGGGAAGCTTCAGGACATGTATCAAGCTTTTCAGACCCATTAATAGATTGTAAAGAATGTAAAATGAGGCACAGAGCAGACAATTTAATTAATGATTTTGATCCAAATGCAGATGCAGATGGAATGACACAAGAGCAAATGATGGAATATATAAAAGAGCATAAAGTTCCATGTCCTAACTGTGGAAAGTCAGACTTTACAGATATAAGACAGTTTAATTTAATGTTTCAAACATATAGAGGAGTTACAACAGATAGTAAAAGTGTTATATATTTAAGACCAGAAAATGCACAAGGAGAGTATGTTAATTATTTAAATGTGCAAAGAACATCAAGAGCAAAACTACCTTTTAGCATAGGTCAAATAGGTAAAGCTTTCAGAAATGAAATAACACCAGGAAACTTTACATTTAGAACAATAGAGTTTGAGCAAATGGAATTCCAAACCTTCTGTAAAGAAGGAGATGACACAGCATTATATGATTATTTTAAACAATATGGAAAACAATATTATATGGATTTAGGACTTCCAGAAGAAAGATTAAGATATCATGACCATGAAAAATTAGCATTTTATGCAAAATCTGCATGTGATATAGAATACCTATTCCCATTTGGATGGGGCGAAATTAATGGTACACACAATAGAACAAATTATGATTTATCAAGACATCAAGAATATTCTGGAAAGAGCATGGAATATTTGGACACAGATACAAATGAAAGATACATACCATATATTATCGAATCTACTTATGGACTAGATAGAACAGTTTTAGCAATTCTTTGCGAAGCTTATGACGAAGAAGAAATTGCAGAAGGAGATGTAAGAACAGTATTACATTTACATCCATTTATTGCACCATATAAGGTAGCAGTACTTCCATTATCTAAAAAATTAAGTGAAAAAGCAGACGAAGTATACACAATGCTTTCAAAATCATTTATGTGCGACTACGACGAAGCAGGTTCAATAGGAAAACGTTATAGAAGAGAAGACGAAATAGGCACACCATATTGCGTAACCATAGATTTTGACACTTTAGAAGATAATCAAGTAACAATAAGAGATAGAGATACGATGGAACAAGTTAGAGTAAAAATTGATGATTTAAAAAATTGGATAGAAGAGAAAATTAAGTTTTAAGGGGGACGGTTCTCAAATTCCGGATTTTAGGGACAGACGAAAATAAAATATAAAAGCATAAATTATGAATGGTAATGTTGATTTTGACAAACATTCAAATATATGCTTTTATTTTTATATTAATTTTATGTTTGTAGTTTTTTGTCAATTTATCATAGAAATTGTAGAAATTTTTTTGTTGAAAAAGGTACATATAGATGTTATAATAATGATAATTTTAATCAAATAAATTTTTTTCATGTAAGGAGGCAACTTATGCCAAGATTAGCAAGAACAATCAATAAATCTGGATTTTTCCACATTATGGTACAAGGTTTAGACAAGTCTTATATATTTAAAAAGGAAAAACAAAAACAGCAATACTATGCACTGATAAAAAAATATTATAAACAATATGATATAAAAATTATAGCTTATTGCATTATGAATAATCATGCACATATATTAGTAAATACTAGTGATATTTTGCGAGTTTCGCAATTTATGAAAATAATAAATACAACATATAGTAAATACTATAATAAAACGAATAATAGAGTTGGCTATGTATATAGAGATAGATTTAAAAGTCAATATATTAATAATGACAGATATTTGTTGTATTGCATAAAATATATTCATATGAATCCTGTTAAAGCAGGGATAGTTCAATATGAAGGGCAGTATAAATATTCTAGCTATAATAATTTTATTAATAAAAATGAGTTTATTGATGATGACGTTATAAAAATAGTATTTAACGATTTGAATTATATAGATATATTCAAAAATATAGAAGATAAAGATATAGAGGTATTAGACATAGATAGAGAAGATGAAAATTTTAAAATAGCAGTGAAGGATTATCTTGAGGAAAATAATATAACTTTAGAAGAAATAAAAAATAATAATGTTGAATTATTGTTATTTTGTGAATGTTTAAGAAATAAAAGATATAAGTTGAATCAAATTGCTAAATTATTAAATGTATCAATTAAAAAAATTTCAGAGAAAATGTCTATGTTAAAATAAAAGTATTATTTTGATTATTCTAATATTTAGTATTCTTACGTTTAGTATTCTAAATATTTATTATTCTAAGGTTTATTATTCTAAATATTTATTATTCTAAGGTTTATTATTCTAAAAAATCATTATTCTAAAAAGTTATAATGTTAAAAATTTATTATTGTATTATTTTTATTTTATTCTAAAAATTTAGTGCGTCCCAAAATTCCGGAATTTTAGAACCGTCCCTAAAAAATTTGTAAAATCTCTTTACATTTACAGAAAAAATAGATATAATAAAGACGTTCTGGAAAAATATGCTAATATTTTGGGCATAGTATCATCATAGAACAATATATAATGTAGGTTTTAACAAAATTATATAGTTAAGACATAAATTCTATTAAGTTACAGATATGCTAGAAAAGCAAACTTTTTAGAAGAGAAAAACAAGGAGGTTTTTTTATGAGTCAAAAGTATGTATACCTTTTTAGCGAAGGAAATGCAAACATGCGTGAACTTTTAGGAGGAAAAGGAGCAAACTTAGCAGAAATGACTAATTTAGGCTTACCAATTCCACAAGGTTTCACAGTTACAACAGAAGCTTGTACAAAATATTATGACGATGGAGAAAAAATTTCAGACGATATCGTTGCAGAAATATTTGAAGCTTTAAAGAAATTAGAGGAAATGACAGGAAAGAAATTTGGAAGCGTAGAAAATCCATTATTAGTATCTGTACGTTCAGGTGCTAGAGCATCAATGCCAGGTATGATGGATACAGTATTAAACTTAGGTTTAAACGAAGATGTAGTTGCATCAATAGCAACAAAAAATGAAAGATTTGCTTATGATAGCTACAGAAGATTTATTCAAATGTTTAGTGATGTTGTTATGGAAATACCAAAACCTTTCTTCGAGAAAATAATAGATGAAGTAAAAGAAGCAAAAGGTGTTAAACTAGATACAGAATTAACAGCAGCAGACTTAAAAGATCTTGTTGTAAGATTTAAAGAAGTATATAGAAATGCTAAGGGAGAAGAATTCCCATCTGATCCTAAAGTACAATTAATAGAAGCTGTAAAAGCAGTATTTAGATCTTGGAATAATGCAAGAGCTATAACATATAGAAGATTAAACGATATACCAGGAAGCTGGGGAACAGCTGTAAACGTTCAAGAAATGGTATTCGGAAACATGGGAGATGACTGTGGTACAGGTGTTGCATTTACTCGTAACCCAGCCACAGGAGAAAACAAACTATTTGGTGAATATTTAATGAATGCACAAGGTGAAGACGTTGTTGCAGGTGTTAGAACACCACAACATATTGACCAATTAAAAGACACTAATCCAAAAGCATATGAAGATTTTGTAATGTATGCAGAAAAATTAGAGAAACATTACAAAGATATGCAAGATATGGAATTTACAATAGAAAGAGGAAAATTATTCTTCTTACAAACAAGAAATGGTAAAAGAACTGCAAATGCTGCACTTCAAATAGCTGTTGACCTTGTTAATGAAGGAATGATTACAGAAAAAGAAGCTGTATTAAGAGTTGAACCAAATCAATTAGATCAATTATTACATCCAAACTTTGATCAAGCAGCATTAAAAGCTGCAAAAGTTGTTGCAAAAGGTTTAGCTGCATCTCCAGGTGCTGCAACAGGTAAAGTTGTATTCACAGCTGAAAGAGCAGTTGAATTACACAAAGCAGGAGAAAAAGATTTAGTATTAGTAAGACTTGAAACATCTCCAGAAGATATAGACGGAATGAACGTATGCCATGGTGTACTTACAGTTCGTGGTGGTATGACATCACATGCTGCAGTTGTTGCTCGTGGTATGGGTACATGCTGTGTAGCAGGTTGTGGAGAAATAGTTGTAAATGAAGAAGAAAAATACTTTACATTACCAGATGGTAGAAAAGTAACAGAAGGAGAATGGATTTCATTAGATGGTTCTACAGGTAATGTATATGGAGAAAAAGTTGAAACTGTTCCAGCATCAGTATCTGGAAACTTTGCTACATTAATGGGATGGGCAGACCAATATAGACAATTAAAAGTTAAAACAAACGCAGATACACCAAGAGATGCTAAACAAGCATATGAATTTGGTGCACAAGGAATTGGACTATGCCGTACAGAGCATATGTTCTTTGCTCCAGACAGAATTGCTGCAATTCGTGAGATGATAGTTTCAAGAACACCAGAACAAAGAGCAAAAGCATTAGCTAAAATACTTCCAATGCAAAGAGGAGATTTCGAAGGATTATACAGAGAAATGAAAGGTTACCCAGTAACAATAAGATTCTTAGACCCACCTTTACATGAATTCGTTCCACACGAAGATGAAGCAATAGCAGATTTAGCAAAAGAAATGGGACTTTCTTTTGAAGAGTTAAAAACTATATGCGAAGGATTAAAAGAGTTTAACCCAATGATGGGACATCGTGGATGTCGTTTAGCTGTAACATATCCTGAAATTGCAGAAATGCAAACAAGAGCTGTTATAGAAGCTGCTATAAATGTAAACAAAGAAGGAATGAATGTAGTTCCAGAAATAATGATTCCACTTGTTGGAGAAGTTAAAGAATTAAAATATGTTAAAGACATAGTTACAAAAACAGCAGATGCAGTTATAGCTGAAGCTGGTGTAAACTTAAAATATAAAGTAGGAACAATGATAGAAATACCAAGAGCTGCATTAACTGCTGACCAAATAGCCAAAGAAGCTGAATTCTTCTCATTTGGTACAAACGACTTAACACAAATGACATTTGGATTTAGCCGTGATGACGCAGCAAAATTCTTAGGTGACTACTATGATAAGAAAATATATGAATCAGATCCATTTGCTAAACTAGACCAAGAAGGTGTAGGAAAATTAGTAGAAATGGCTGCAAAATTAGGAAGACAAACAAGACCAGACCTAGACTTAGGAATTTGTGGAGAGCATGGAGGAAACCCAGCATCTGTAGAATTCTGCCATAAAGTAGGATTAGACTATGTATCTTGCTCACCATTTAGAGTTCCAATAGCTCGTTTAGCTGCTGCACAAGCTGCAATAAAGAACCCTAGATAAAATTAAAATTGTTATTTTAAAATATAAAAATTGGATTTAATAAAATAGATAATACCACTTACTTTTATAAGTAGGTGGTTTTATTTTTAAGTATGAATTAAGATTTAAGTCTAAAATTTACATAAAATATTGAAAACTTGATAGATACATGATATAATGTCATACGTAATTAATTATATTGCTAGATGCAAGTGTAATAAAGTTCCAAAAATAAATATTTTATGGAGGTGCAAAAAGTTAAAAAGATAATAATGTGTATGTAACAAAGGTAGTTAATGTGTACAATTGCAAAATCGCTATGAAGAAAGGGAAAACTATGAAAATTGAAAGAAAATTATGGAACACATTTGTAATATTTGTAGTATCAGCAGTTGTTTCTTTGGTAAGTGGCAGTAAGCCAGTGATTATAACAGCAAGTGTGATATTAGCTATAATTACAATTGCATTATGGTCCCTTAAATACGACGAAGTTTCAGAGAATAGTGAAGTTGCTGAACACCAACTATCTGAGCAAAAAAAAGAGTATGTGAGAGTATTACCTAAAACTTCAAATAATTTTGTAAAAAGAGATTTACCCCAGAAAGCACGGTTCTATGCTGTTTTAAACACACGTGAAAAACAAGTAATAATTTTCGCTAGGTTTAATGATGATGATGAACAGGATATATATGCAATGCATTTCTTTGAAACGGTATCGTTAGCAGACTTTTTAGATGCATATGAAGTTTACAAGGAAAAGGATAAATAAAATGTATTAACACATTATCTTATTAAAACTTTATATAAGCATTTACAAGAAGATGAAATTAGTACAAACATTATAGTTTGGAAAATTTTGTACCTTGTAAGTGCTTATTTTTTGCCGAAATTTGTAGAAGAATGAAAAATGTAACAAAAATGTAATAAAACTGTAAATTAATATACATATCTTTTTTGGGTTTATAGTGATATAATAAAAAAGCATTTTAGAAGGGGAGAAATTATGGAAGAAGAAAATTTAAAAGATATTGAAAAAGAAGTAAATAATGTAACTGCTGAACAAGTAAATATAGTGCAAGAAGAGGAACAAAGTAAAATGTCAAAAAAAGACGAGTTTTCATGTATATTAGATAAAATACAGGAAATGGAAGATGCAATAGAATTGCATAATAGTGTAAAAGAAGCATTATCAAATGAAGAAGTAGATACGAATTATTTAAAATATATCGAAAACTCCATAGAAGATAAAATTTTTTGTGATGCAAAATTTGATAAAATATCACCTAAAATATTAATTGAAATAATATGCCCTGAACTAAAAAAATTCGAAAAAAGTGAAAAATTTGATATAACAAAATTGGAAATTACAGATATAGGAAGTCATTATGAAGAACAAGTAAACTATTTAGACAAAGTATGCACATATGATGGAAAATTAGTATGTATATTTGGTGTCGAAGAAAATAATGTAGAAAATTTTATAAAATACGAAAGTAGAAAATTTGTAAGGCAAGAAATATTGGAATCTGTAAAAGCAAAAGTAGAACCAGGAAAAGTAGTACAAATGGAGCAGTATGATAATTATTACGTTATACAAGACGAAATTTCAGTAAAAATATATAAAGAAAAACAGGTAACAGCATTAACACAAGTAAAAGAAACACCTTTTGATAAAATAAAAGCTAAATTATTAGACTTTTTCAAAAAATTAAATAGTAGAAATAAAGCAATTTATCCTATTATAGAATTAATATACGATTCAAACCCTAACAGATTTAAAGATATGAAACATCATAGTAAAGTTGACGCAAAAAATAGAATGAAAATTTTATTAGATAAAGAAAGATTAATAACCAGAGAAACAGTAAAATAGAATGAAACCTCTTATTTAGTACATACTAGATAAGAGGTATTTTTTTAGTCTATTTGAACAAGATTAATAGTTATATTTTTATTATCAGAAATAGCATCAAGTCTAACTCTATGACCAGTATCATTTCTAAATTTTAAGTCAAGTGAACCATAGGAAACTGCTGCATCTCTGCCTTTTGGAACATAAGTAACAGGTTTTCCATGTTCATGCCTTTCAACAATAGTGAAATTTCCAGCATTTAAAACGGCATTGTAAATAGTGCTACTTACTTGACAATTACCTCCTCCAATACCAGTAGCTGTATGGTCATCAATAATTATACTTGCTTCTTGATATCCTCGTGCAGAAGAAGGTTGTCCTACAACAGCATTAAAAGAAAATACTTGATTAGGTTCTATAAATGTTCCATTAAGAGTGTTACAAGTAATGGAAATATTAACTAATCTACCATGAGAATTATCTTTTATAGGTGTTGCATAAGTAGAAATAAGAGTTTCTTTATGTTCAGTATTAATTTCAGTAGAAGTTCTTGTGCCAGAAGAATTATTATTATCTGTATTTTCTTGTTCTCCACAACCGGTAAGTACAATCAATAAAGCAGAGCATATTAATAATATTTTAATTGTTTTCATATATAAATCCTTTCTTTTTAAGAATTTTTAATAAGATTATTATGCACATATAAAATAAAAATATGATATGAATTTGCATAACAATTAAATTTTACTTGAAAAAAATATATATAAATGATATTATCATAGCCAGAAAGGAATTGAAGTTTATATGAAGAAAAGAAAAGGAATAATTTTAGCTGGAGGGAGCGCAACAAGGCTGTTTCCACTAACACTAGCAATATCAAAACAAATTATGCCAGTGTATGATAAACCAATGATATATTATCCACTTTCAGTATTAATGCAAGCAGATATAAGAGAAGTTTTAATAATATCTACGCCAAGAGATATTGTTATGTTTGAAGATTTATTAGGCGATGGCTCAAAATGGGGAATGCATTTTGAATATAAAATACAAGAAAAACCTAGAGGATTAGCAGAAGCATTTATAATAGGAAAAGATTTTATAGGTGAAGATAATGTTGCTATGATATTAGGTGACAATATGTTTTATGGAGAGCATTTGGCACAAGTTTTGGAAAGAGCAAACTCAAGAGAAAATGAAGCAACAATATTTGGCTACTATGTAAAAGATCCTAGAGCATATGGTGTTGTAGAAATAAATAAAGATGGTAATGCAATATCTATAGAAGAAAAACCACAAAATCCAAAATCAAATTATGCAGTACCAGGTTTGTATTTTTATACAAATGATGTTGTTGAAATAGCTCAAAATGTAAAACCTTCATCAAGAGGAGAACTAGAAATTACAACAGTAAATGAAGAATATATGAATAGAGGAAAATTGAAAGTAGAAAAGTTAGGTAGAGGAATGACATGGTTTGACACAGGTACACATGATGCTTTACTTGAAACTGCAAGTTTTGTTCAAACAATTCAAAAAAGGCAAGGCTTACAAATTAGTTGCCCAGAAGAAATAGCATATAAAAAGGGATGGATTAATAAAGAACAATTATTAGAATTAACAGAGCAGTTAATGAAAACGGAATATGGCGTGTATTTAAGAGATTTAGCAGAAGGAAAATTGACAGAAGAATAATTTTGAAATATCAATAATAACAAGAGAAAGGAGAATATGGTTTAAATACCATATAAAATAAAAAAATGGGAAAATTCAAAAAAATAGAAACTTCAATAGATGGAGTATATATAATAGAGCCAACAGTTTTTGGAGATAATAGAGGTTATTTCATGGAAACATATAGCAAAAAAGATTTTGAAGAAATAGGATTAAATTATGATTTTGTACAAGATAATCAATCTAAATCTAAAAAAGGAGTTTTAAGAGGCCTACATTATCAAAAAGAAAATACACAGGCAAAGTTAGTTAGATGCATAAAGGGCGAAGTTTTTGATGTTGCAGTTGATTTAAGGCCTGGAAGCAAAACTTATGGAAAATGGGAAGGTGTTGTACTTTCAGAAGAAAATAAAAAAATGTTTATGATACCAAAGGGATTTGCTCATGGATTTTTAGTATTATCAGATGAAGCAGAATTTACATATAAATGTGATGATATATATAATCATGAAGCAGAAGGTGGACTTGCATGGAATGATGAAGATGTCGGAATAGATTGGCCTTTAGGAGATATGAAAGTATCTGATTTATTAACATCTGAAAAAGATAGTAAATGGCCTACTTTAAAGGAATTAAGAAATACAGATTTATTTAAAAATTTAAAGAATTAATTTATAGTCGTTTTGAACTATTGTAAATTGGCAAATTAAAAGGAGGAAGTAAAATATGAAGAATGTATTAATAACAGGAGCAGCAGGTTTTATAGGAGCAAATTTTGCAGAATTTTTTGTAGCAAAACATCCAGATTATAATGTAGTAGTAGTGGACAAATTAACTTATGCAGGAAATATGGATAACTTAAGAAATGTAATAGATAAAATAACATTTATAAAAGCAGATATATGTGATTTTGAAAAAATGACAGAAGTATTTGATAAATATGATATAAATGGAGTTATACATTTTGCAGCAGAAAGCCATGTAGACAATAGTATAAAAGCACCATTCATATTTACTCAAACTAATATACTTGGAACACATACTCTTTTAGAAGTTGCAAAAAGAAAATGGGGAGAAGGAAGTCCAAATAAATTTATGCATATTTCAACAGATGAAGTTTATGGAGCATTAGGAGAAGAAGGGTTCTTTACAGAAACTTCACCAATTAAGCCAAGTAGCCCATATTCTGCATCAAAAGCAAGTTCAGATTTATTGGTAAAGGCATATCATGAAACATACAAAATGAACGTAAATATAACAAACTGTTCAAACAACTATGGACCATATCAACATAACGAAAAATTAATACCACATATGATTAAATTAGCATTAAATGACGAAAAATTACCTGTATATGGAACGGGTATGAATGTTAGAGATTGGCTATATGTTGAAGATCACTGTGAAGCAATAGATTTAGTATATCATAATGGAAGAAATGGTGAAAGATATAATGTAGGTGGACACAATGAAAAGAGAAATATAGAAATTGTAAAATTAATACTACAACATTTGAACAAGCCAGAAAGTTTAATATCATTTGTAGAAGATAGAAAGGGTCACGATTTTAGATATGCAATAGATCCAACAAAGATAAGCACAGAGTTAAGCTGGCTTCCAAAAACAAAATTTGAAGATGGAATTATAAAAACAATAGATTGGTATGTTGCAAATCCAGAGTGGCTTAAATAGAGTTTTGAGCCAATACTTTGAATTAATGCTTTGAACCAACGCAAAGAAAATGAATGCGTTGGTTTATTTTATTAACATTTTTCTTAATATATAAATATTATATAAAAAGGAGAGTGTTAAATATGTATACAAAACAAATGGTAAATAATTATTTAAGCAGATTTAATCAAATATTGTGCGTTATGGCAAATAGAATGCTTTCTGCAAACATGACGGACAATATAACATTAAATTTTATAAGAACAATGATACCACATCATGAGGCAGCAATATATATGAGTGAAAACTTGTTAAGGTATACAAAATATGAACCTTTACAAGAGGTCGCAAAAGATATTATAAGAATGCAAACAGAAGGAATACAACAAATGAGAGAAATAGCTAGAACTACACCAAATTTTAAAAATGAATCTATTGATGTTAAAGAATACATAGAACAGTACGTATGTATAACTAAAAATATGATTTTGAGAATGAAAAATAGCAAAAGAAGTATGGACATAAATTTAAATTTTATTAGTGAAATGATACCACATCATGAAGGTGCAATAGCAATGTGCATGAATTTGTTAAAATATGAAATTGATCCGAGATTAGGAGAGGTGGCACAAACCATTATACGTGAGCAGAGTGAAGGAGTAAGAGAGTTAAAACAAATACAAGAAGAATTGTGTAAAGAACAATAAAAATTCAGATAAAAGTTGTACGAAAAATGTGAATGAAACTTTTACAAAAATGAATATAAAAATTGTACAAAAAAATGCAAATAAAATTTATACTAAAAAAAGCCAAAAATGCCAAAAAAAATCAATAAAAAATATTGACAGCAGTATAAATAAATTATATAATTAAAAAAAGTAAATTTATAAATAAGGGGGAGTTTTTATGGGTCAAAAATGGGTAAAAAAGGCAATTAGTCTAACCGTTGCTAGTTTAATGTTATTTATGGAGATGTCATCAATAATACCATCAATAGTATTAGCTAGTACAGACTCAAGTAAAATTAAGTTAACATGTTCAGCACACGTGCAAACTTATGCATGGTTAAACGAATCTGTAGTGGATTCACAAACAGTTCGTGTAGGAACAGAGGGTAAAGCTAAAAGAATGGAAGCTTTAGAAATAAATATTGAAGCTCCAGAAGGTGTAACTCTAAAATATCGTGCCCATGTTCAAACTTATGGATGGCAAAATTGGGTTACAGCAGATAATAAGAGTGGAACAAATTATATAGGAACAACAGGTCAAAGAAAAAGGGTAGAAGGTATACAAATTGTAGTAGAAGGTTTAGAAGGCTATGAACTTAAGTATCGTGCCCATGTTCAAACTTATGGATGGTTAGATTGGGTTACAGCAGAAAACTCTACAGATGGTTTAACATTTATTGAAACTGAACATAAAGGAATAAACTATGCTGGAACATCAGGTGTAAGAAAAAGAATGGAAGCTTTAGAAATTATGCTTGTACCTGTACAAAAAGAAGAACCTGAACAAGAAGAATTACCAAAGGTTGAAGAAACAATACCAGAGGAAGATTCAAAAGTAGAAGAACCAAAAGTAGAGGAAACTCCAAAAGTTGAAGAAGCAAAACCAGAAGAAGCTCCAAAGGTAGAAGAAACTCCAAAAGTTAAGGAAGAGCCACAGGTAGAAGAAAAACCAAATAGTGAACCAGAGCAAGTTCCACTACAAGAAGTTCCTTCTATCGAAATAGAACCAGAACCAGAGCCACAAGTAAATCCTCCTAAAAAGGAAGTTCCAGCAAATCATGTTCATAATTATACAGAATGGAAAGTTACTAGAGAAAAATCTTGCTTGAGAGATGGTGAAGAACAAAGAACATGTAAAGAGTGTGGAGCAGTTGAAACAAAAAGAATAAAGAGTCATGATTTAGTAAGAGATCCAGAAAATGATAAACAAGCAACATGTACTACAAGAGGAGAGGAACATTATAAATGTATAAAATGTGGTCAAGTATTCTTTAATTACACTACATCTGTTTTAGGGCAACATAAGTGGGATGGAACTTATACTATAGATAAAGAGGCAACATGTACAGAAAATGGAGAAAAATCAATTCATTGTTCTAGATGTTCAGAGAGAAAGAATATAATAACAATACAACATACTGGTCATGAATATGAAACAAAAATAATACAAGGTAATTGCGTAACAGGAGGAAAAGAAGTAAATGTTTGTAAAAAATGTGGAGATGAATTTACAAGAACACTTGGTGGTGGAGCACATTCTTTTACACCATATATTAGCGATGGAAATGCTACTTGTGAAAGAAATGGAACAATGACACAAAGATGCAAACTTTGCGGATATTCAATAACAACCGAAGAACCAGGATCAAAAAAAGGTCATAATTTTGAATTAGTTAGTTCAAAAGTAAATGCAACATGCGAAACAGATGGTAGAGAAGCTATGAAAAGATGTAGTACATGTGGAAAAATTGAAGGTGGAGAAACAATAAAGGCAACAGGACATGATTTTATATTAAGTACCACTTCTGCATTTGTAAGTAGTGGAAAAGCACAATGTACTAAATGTAAATGTGAGATACAAGTTAGTGGAAATTCTGTAACTTCTTTTGGAACTGGACATATATGGGATGAAACTGAAAGCAGATGTACTTGTGGAAGCTGTGATCACAATAGTACTTGGTGGAAAGAATGGGAAAAAGGAAATAAATCTGGTATTATTTGGTTTACAGGATTTACATGTGATATGAGTAGATGTGTTGGATTTTATAATTCAATAAATAGAAGAAATGAAGAAACGATTTTGGAAGGTAGAAGAGGAGAAATAACTGAAATAACGATGAAAGCTCCAGCTGCAAGAGAAGGTTATGAATTTGAAGGCTGGTATCAAGTAGTTGAAATAGGTGGTTCTAGTAGCAATAAAGTTGTTCAAAGAAAAATAGATACATCAAAAACAGAAAATGGAGTAAATAAAGCATATGTAAGTTCTGACGGATATACAATTACAGTTCCAATAAGAGATATGGACAAAGGATTTGAAGCTAGATATAGACCGATAGGGTAAATAAATATAATAAAAAAGTGAAACATTTAGTTTCACTTTTTTTTGAGCTTAAAAAATTAAAATAATGCTTGCTTTTTAATACTTACTATGATAAACTTCTTGTATAAGAAAATAAAGGAGGAAAAACAAATGAACAAAAAATTAATAATAACGATTGCTATAGTAGCAGTTATAGTTGTTGCAGTTGTAGTAGGATTAATATTTATAATAGGAGGGCAAAAGAAAGAACTTAATTTACAAGAACTATATACAACAATTTCTGAAAAAACACCTTTTAGCGAAATGCCAACAATGGATATAGATGATAGTGTTTTAACATCACTATATGAAATGGAAGAAGGAGACTATGCAGAGGCTGTTGGAAAAATGCCAATGATGAATATACAAGCTAGTATGTTCTTAATTGTAAAAGCAAGTGAAGGAAAATTAGATACTGTAAAAGAAAAAGTTGAAACATATGCAGCAAGGCAAGAAGATTCATGGTCAAGATATTTACCAGAACAATATGAATTAGTAAAACAAAGAAAACTAGATGTAATTGGAGATTACGTTTATTTAATAATTGCAGAAAATGCATCTGAAATAGAAGAAATTATAAGAAAATAATTGAAAAATACAAAATAATAAACAATAGTTAAGAAAATCGTAAAATTAATTATGAAATAAAAGGTTATTAAGAATATGTAAAAGCTATTATCTTAAATCTTAAAGATAAGGATAATAGCTTTTATTTTAAAAAGTATCAAACTTTTTATTGTGATGTTATGAAATAAAGAGGGAAAATATGGTTTTTAGCAGTATAGTATTTTTATACATTTTTTTACCAATAATGCTTTTAGTATACTTTATTGTGCCTAAAAAGTTTAAAAATGCTATTATGATATTAGCAAGTTTAATATTTTTTGCATGGGGCGAAATTAGGTACATTTTTATAATGTTACTACTTGCTGTAATGGACTACTGGTGTGGTAAAAAAATAGATAAATATTATGAAAATAGAACTAAAAGAAGAATTTATTTGGCAATAGACGTAGGAGTAAATTTATTAATATTATTCTTTTTCAAATATGCAGATTTTATAATAACAAATATAAATGGTATTACAGGTTTTAATATACCTTTATTAAATATACCTTTGCCAATAGGGGTATCATTTAATACATTCCAATCTTTATCTTATATTATAGATGTATACAGAGGAACTGTAAAATGTGAAAAAAGTTTTTACAATTATTTAACATATACAACATTATTCCCACAAATTATTGCAGGGCCAATAGTAAGGTATGAAACTGTAGATGAAGAATTAGTAGATAAAAAAATAAGTTTAGACAATTTTTCTAATGGAATGAAAAGGTTTATTATAGGTCTTGGCAAAAAGGTATTAATAGCAAATAACATAGGTCTATTATGGAATGTAATTGAAACAGGTAACTACACTGAATTAAGTATGTTTTTGTCTTGGCTTGGAATTATAGCATTTGCATTGCAAATTTATTTTGATTTTAGTGGATATTCAGATATGGCGATAGGACTTGCTCAAATTTTCGGCATGGTATTTGATGAAAACTTTAATTATCCATATATAGCAAATAGTATTACAGATTTTTGGCGAAGATGGCACATAACTTTAAGCAGTTGGTTTAAAGACTATATATATATTCCATTAGGTGGAAATAGAAAAGGTTTACCAAAGCAAATAAGAAACATTTTAATTGTATGGTTTTTAACAGGAGCATGGCATGGAGCCTCATGGAACTTTATTTTATGGGGAGTATACTTTGGAGTAATTTTAATTATAGAAAAGTTATTCCTATTAACAATATTAGAAAAACTTCCAGAAATAATAAAACATATATATGCTATTGTTTTAATATTAGTTAGTTGGGTAATATTTGCATTTGAAGACCTATCTAAAATAGGAATATATATAAAGTCAATGTTTGCAGGTGGAGCAATATCAAACAGTGAAGCAATTTATTATTTTCAAAATTATATATTTATTATAATTGTAGGAATACTATGTTCATTACCTGTATGGAAGAAAATAAAAGAGAAAATAGATAATAAAAATAGTAAAGTATTAGATGTTATAACTTCTTTAGGGTATGTGGCAATATTTGTATTATGTACAGCAAGTTTAGTAACAGATTCGTTTAATCCATTTTTATATTTCCGCTTTTAAATGCGAGGTTTAAGTAATGTAGGAAGGAAATGGGCTTTTTATGAAAAATAAAATTTTCTTTATTATCTTTATGATAATATGGGTAGTTTTAGTAATTTTTAATTTTTTTGTTCCAAAGCAAAGCTTTTCTGAACAAGAAAATAGATATTTAGCAACTATTCCAGAATTTAATATAGAAGATTTAGTGAATGGAAAATATGCTGAAAATTTGAATGATTATATAAATGACCATTTTATATTAAGAAATTTTTGGTTAAAATTTAATTCAGCTGTTCAGTTATTAACAGGTAAAACTGAGAATAATGGGGTATATATTGGAAAAGATGAATACCTATTTGAAAAGTTTAATTATGGCAAAAGTGAAGAAAAAAATTTAGAAATGATAGCAACTTCAGTTAATGAATTTGCAGAGAATATAAATATACCAATATATTTTTTATTAGCACCTAATTCCATTTATATAAATGAAGATAAATTACCTGAAAATTTAAAGGTATTTAATCAAAATACTATAATAGAAGAATTCTATAATAAAATTGATAAAAATGTTAAAACAATTAATGTTGTAGATATATTAAAAGAAAATAAAGACAAACAGCTATATTATAGAACAGACCATCACATGACGAGCTATGGAACGTATTTATTATATTTAAAATATTGTGAAGTAGCAAAAATAAAAAATGCACCATTATCTGATTTTGAAAAAGAAGTTGTTTCAACAGAATTTTTAGGAACATTCGATTCAAAAGCACAGGTTTTAAATCAGAAGAAAGATGAAATAGAAGTATATAAAAGTAAAGCGAATCAGAACGTAGAGGGCGATTATGATGGAGTAAAATATGATTCTATTTTTAATGAAGACTACCTAACTAAAAAAGATAAATATTCATATTTTTTAAATGGTAATAGTGCTAAAGTAGTAATAAAAACGAAAGTAAAAAATGGAAAAAAATTATTAGTAATAAAGGATTCCTATGCACATTCATTTTCACAATTTATATGTGAAAATTATGAGGAAATACATTTTATAGATCCACGTTATTATAAAATGTCAATATCGGAATACATAAGCCAAAACGATATAACAGAAACTTTATTTTTATATAATGTTTCCAATATAGTAACAGATGTATCTTTAAGATTAATAAAATAAGTAAAGGAGATAAGCTATGAAAAGTCAATTTTCGAGGACAGAATTATTAATAGGAAAAGAAGCAATAGAAAAATTGCATAAGGCAAAAGTTGCTATATTTGGAATTGGTGGAGTAGGTTCATTTGTAGTAGAAGGATTAGTAAGAGCAGGAATACAAAATTTTGTATTGGTAGATAATGATGAAATATCTTTAACAAACTTAAACAGGCAATTAATTGCTACTCATAAAACAATAGGAAGACCTAAAGTTGAAGTTGCAAAGGAAAGAATTTTAGAAATTAACCCAAATGCTAATGTAGAAGTGTATAAACAATTTTTTATGCCAGATAGCAACATGATATTAGATGAAAGTATCGATTACATTGTAGATGCAGTAGATACGGTTACTGCCAAAATAGAATTAGTTATGAGAGCTAATAAATTAAATATACCAATAATATCAAGTATGGGAACAGGAAATAAATTAGATCCAACTCAATTTGAAGTAACAGATATTTATAAAACAAGTATATGTCCTTTGGCAAAGGTAATGAGAAAAGAACTAAAAGCAAGGGGAATAGAAAAATTGAAAGTAGTATATTCAAAAGAAGATCCTATAAAATTAAATATATCAGATATTAAAACAGATAGTTTAGAGGAATTTCAAGATAGTGATAAATGTAGCAAAAAACAAGTGCCAGGAAGCATATCATTTGTTCCTTCTGTGGCTGGATTAATTATTGCTGGTGAAGTAATAAAAGATATTATAAAATAAATAATTCGCTTGTGCTCAAAAAAATTAGAAGGGAATGATTTTATGAAAGAAGAAATACAAGATATTCCTAAAATAGTGTTACATATTCATTTAGATGGCTCTTTAGATGTAAAACTAGCACATAAATGGCTTTTAGAAGATGGCTATACTTACACATTACAACAAGTAGAAAGTAAATTACAAGTAGGTCAAGATTGCGAAAATTTAAATGAATATTTAGAAAAATTTGATATTCCATGTAAAATATTAAATACTGCAGAAAGGCTAAAAACTGCAACATATCAATTATTTACAAAACTTGCAAAACAAAATGTTATATATGCAGAGGTAAGGTTTGCACCATTAAAGCATATAAACAAAAATTTAAACATAGATGAAGTTGTACAAGCAGTTATCGAAGGTATGAATGAGTCAAAGAAAGAAAATACAATATATGGTGGAATAATTTTATGCTGTATGCGTGGTAATACAAAAGAGCAAAATATGCAAACAGTAGAAACAGCAAAGAAATATTTAAATAAAGGTGTATGTGGAATTGATTTAGCAGGGGCAGAAAGCCTATATCCTACAAAGGATTATGAATATAGCTTTAACTATGCTAAAGAGCTAAATGTTCCATATACTATACATTCGGGCGAAGCAGATGGCATATCTAGTATAAATAGTGCAATCAATTTTGGAACAAAACGTATAGGGCATGGGGTAAGATGTATTGATAATATTGCAACTATTCAAGAAATAATAGATAGAGATATTTTGCTAGAAATATGCTTAACAAGTAATTATCAAACAGAAGCGATAAAAGGCAAACACCCATTAGAAGAATTATATAGAAAAGGTGTAAAAATATCTATTAATACAGATAACGATACGGTTTCTAATATAGATATTAATAGTGAATATGAAAGGGTATTAAAAGAAACTAATTTGACTATAAATGATATAATAAAGTGTAATTATAATTCTATACCATACATTTTTGCTACAGACGAGATAAAGGAAAAATTAAAAGAGGTATATAAAGAATTAATTTAGTAATATAATAATATGTAATGGAGGAGAAAGTAATGAAAATATCAACAAAAGGACGATATGCTTTAAGAGTTATGGTAGATTTAGCATTAAATAGCAATGGAAAGTTTATATCATTAAAAGATATAGCAACAAGGCAAAGAATATCAAATAAATATTTAGAACAAATTATCGCAATGCTAAATAAAGCAGGGTATTTGGAAACTGCAAGAGGAAATAATGGAGGATATAAATTAGCAAGAAAACCGAGTGAATATGTGGTAGGAGATATATTAAGAGCTACAGAGGGCGATTTAACTCCAATATATTGTTTAACAGAAAATGGAGACTGCGAAATAAAAGATAATTGTAAGACACGTTCTTTTTGGAAAGGTCTAGATGATGTAATTAATGAATATGTGAATAGTAAAACACTTGAGGATTTGCTAAACTAATAGGGACGGGGTTAAATAGTTTAGCAAAAAAAGTACCTATACTATTTTCAAAACAATAATATTATATTTTTCTACGTTGCCCCATTTAAGAAAATGTAATTCGCTTATCGCTCATAACATTT
>CANQDO010000008.1 GCA_947593355.1 uncultured Clostridia bacterium
AGGTATTTTTGATAAATGCACTATTTTATTTTAAAAATAGTTGGAGTTTTATCTACCCCAACTAATATTATAGAACCAACTAAATAAACCAATACTCATAATTGGCAATTTATGGTATTAAAATATTATTTGATTTAATTTTAGTAAGCAAAAGTATGAAATATATGAAGGTTGCTTACGAATCGTGAAACATACGAATTTAACGTATGTAGAGCCACACGAAGTTATTATTGGAGATAAGTTATACTTGTTCTTCAATGATCAGAGAAACATTTTTATATAGGGAATTTAAAGAATAAAATTCAATTGTCTGAATTATCAGAGTACATAGCAAGGCATTAATGATGGAGAGTTACATACTCCCACAATATTGATTGTTTTTATCAAGACAAATTGTATTTAAAATTATGTCACATAAATCTATATTTGAAGAATATTATAAAACTAACAAAAATCATAAGGGTATTTATGGTTTATATTTATACTATTGTTATTTATTAGGAGTATTTCCAAAGAATCATCCAAAACAATATCTTCCTTATTCTATTAGACAAAAAATAAAAAAGTTAGATGAATTTTCTAAACAAGTTAGATTTATGACTAATAATAAAATTGAAACAATAGAAGATTTAGAAACTTAGAAATCTGATGGGTAAAAGAGAAAAACTTTGGAAAAGATACCACAGAGCAAAAACTAATGAAAAGCAATCTGAAATTCTGGCTGAAATAAATGATATTCAACCTAAAATTAAAGAACTTCGTAAAAATAATAATTATTGCAAGGATATTATAAAACAATTTGAATCTATACAAGAAAAGTTTAATAATTTTGATAAAGATATCCAAAAAGAAAAAGACAATTCTAGAAATTTAAACTAGTATTGTTTTTTCTTATATGATTATAAGTATTAATTAAATTTTATAAAAACAACATTTAATTATCGTTTGTTTTATAAATATTTATGGTTAATTCTTCATTTTTAATTGTATCACCATTTCCATAATTATATCCGTCAAATAGCAAATAAATTAATCCATCCTCATATCTATTTTTTATTGCATGAATACTTGCATAGAATCGATTATTTACTTTAACATAAAACATTAAATCACTATAATGTGGTTTTAAAGTTTGATCATACTTTATAAAATAATCTTTTATAATTTCAATTATTTCTTCCTTATTATAATATTCTTTCGAAATATAAAAGCCATTAATTTTATAACTACAATTCTTCAATAAATTGTTAATATTATTAGAATCTTTTATATCAAAATTATAAATGTTACTATTTACCTCAAGATATTCAGGAAATTTATAATATTGATTTAAATAATTACTTAATTTAACATTTAAATCATTTTCTTTTACAAAATTTTCATAAAAAGAATTTGATATAACTTCTGTTCTTGTTTCATTCAAACTTAAATCAAATGAATATTTTAAAAGAGGTGTTTTTATCTTATAGTTTGATGAAATACTATCAGGTTTTATTATTTCCATATTATTATAATATTCCTCACCAAATTCATCTTTTAAATAATTTTTAATAATAACTTTATCTTGATTATAAGTTGCATTTAAAATAATTTTACTATTAACTAAATATATAATTGATGGGACTATCAATAAAAGTAACAAAATAGTTATAATAACCTTTAATATTTTTTTTTGAATAATCGAGAAACTTTTATATTTTTTTATAGTAATAATAATTTGGAAAATTAACACTATTGGATAAACAGGAATTAAGAAGGAACCAATAAAAAGAGCTAATACTATTGCTTGCAATCCATAATAAGTTGAGATATTCCAGAAAGAGCTAACTTCAAATCCAAATATACAAGAAATAGATATGGAAGAAAACTTACCATGTACAAAACAAATAATATATTAGTTTTTTTAGTTTCAACATTATTTTCTAATGCATTATCTTTTCTCTTACTTGATCTATCTAACAAATAATAAATTGGATAGCCTACACAAAATATTATTAAAATTATAAAAACAATATTTAAATCCGTTATCATTTCAAACCAAATATGATCAAGAGGTTCAATTAAAGCATATAAATCCAAATACCCTTTTTCTATACTACTATGACATAAATTAAAAATACCCATTACTAAAAATATTAGATAAGGAAGTATTGATAAAAGTAATAGTATTTTTTTTATTTTTCTTTTAGACTTTTTTCCATGAACTACCTCCAAACACTATAAACATTATATCATTTTATAAAAAAAATTTCTATAATCCCATTGAAATATTTTCATATAGGTTTAAAATAGATATGTCACACATAAATAGGAGATAAAATGTTGAAAGAGAACGACTCATATGATATTGTTTAAATGACCAAAAACAAACGATATCAAAGGAGTGTTCTCTTATTAGAAATAATATCACACAAAAATTAAAATATAAAGAGTCTGTTGTAAAATTTTCATATAAATATGGAGTAACAAAGGTAGCAATTAAATTTGGAGAATGTAGAAGAACAATATATAGATGGCGAGATAGATATGATGGAAGCATAAAAAGTTTAGCAGATAAATCAAGGAAACCTAAACATCATCCAAATCAACACACAGAAGAAGAAATTCGAATGATAAGAAACTATAAAAATAACAATAAAGATACAGGTTTAGTAGTTTTGTGGGTAAAGCTAAAAGAAACATGATATACAAGAACTGTGCAAGGATTGTATCATGTATTACAAAGATTGGGAATATATGAGAAATGTCCAAGTAAGAAAAAAGAAAGTGAACCAGTAGAATGGGTTACAGGAACGTATCCAGGAGAAAAAGTACAAGTAGATGTAAAATATGTACCACAAAAATGTTTAAGCCGAGAATTACAAAAATTAGGAGAAAGATATTATCAATATACAGCAATAGATGAATATACGAGAATAAGATATACATGGTTTACCAATGAGCATAGCACGTATATGTCAAGTGAATTTGTAAAGAGAATGGTAAAATATTATAAAGAGCAATATGATATAAAAGTAAAAGCAGTAGAAACAGATAATGGCTTTGAATTTACAAATAGATTAAGTTGGAATAGCTTTTTAAAGGAAAAAGAAACAATATTTGAAAAAACATTAAAAGAATTAGGAATAGAATATAAAGTAATAAAACCACATACGCCGAAGCAAAATGGAAGAGTAGAAAGAAGTCATACAAAAGATCAAGAGAGATTTTATTACAATAGAGTGTTTTACAGTTTAGAGGATTTAAGAAATAGAGGGAAAGAATGGAGGAAGGAATATAATAATTTTCCAATGAGACCATTAGGATGGTTGAGCTCCAAGGAATTCCTAAAAAAATATAAAAGTCAAGAAGAATTGGTCGTAACAATATAGAGTATTCAAACTATATATTTTTCAAAAAAGTGTGACACATGTTTGACAAACATACAATGAAAAAAATGGAATTATAAGTATTTTGTAGAAAAAAATCACATTTTGTAATATAATAGTAGTAGATGGGATTAACAAAGGAGGAGAGTATATGGATGATAATGAATTAAATAAAAAAGAAGAGATGAAGAAAAAACATACTGCATTAAAAGTAACATTTATAATTATAAGCATACTAGTAGTACTTATAATTATTGCAGGAGTTATAGGGTACATATTTATTTGTAAAAATAAACAGGAAATAGTGGAAAAAAATTCACAAGCCATTGTAGACACACAAGAAATAATAGAATATGGTACAAAGTTGAAATATGAAGATATTTTGCAAAAATTAGTTAAGGCAGATGAACTTTACAATGATACAAACATATCAATATTGATGAACGAAAAACTAATAAATAAAGACGAAGAATATACATTTGATACAGTAGATGAAATTAAAATTGTAGTGGAAACACAGAATGAAATAATACCATTTTTAAATCAAGAAACTGTTGTAAAAAAAGAAATAACTTGGAAAGTTGAAGATACTAAAAAACCAGTATTATCTGGTGTACAAGATAAAGAAATAACAATAGGGGAAGAGGTTGATATTAAAGCTGGAATGTCAGCTAAAGATGAAGTTGATGGTGAATTAGAAGTTACAGTTGAAGGAGAGTTTGATATTACTAAAGCAGGGGAATACATATTAAAGGCTAAAGCAGTAGACAAAAACGGAAATGAAACTACACAAGAATTTAAATTAATAGTAAAGGAAAAACAAGAAGAAGTAATTCCACAAGATTCTAATAATTCAAATGCAAGTACACCACCTAATGCAAATAATACAACAAGTAAAAATACATCAAATAAAACGTCAGGCTCAAACACTTCCAATAATACAAGTTCAAACGGTACAAGTTCAGGAAATACAAATCAAAATGGAGGAACAAGTTCTACTCCAACAGGAGGAAATAATAATTCAAGTGGTGGAACATCTACTAATACACCAACAGATCCAACAAGTACAAAAGAAGGCAGATTATCTTTAGCTAAAGCAGAAGCAAGTCGTGTAGTTAGTAGAATTATCACAGCGGGAATGACAAAGTTGCAAAAAGCAGAAGCAATTTGTAATTACATAACTACTACTGTAGATGTTCAAACAAATCAATCTAACGAAGCATATAAAACAAATTATGGAAATGAAGCGTATGCGGCACTTGTAATGAAAATAGCTGCTTGCTCCGGACGTTGCAAGGCAGTAACCCTATTATGTGATGCAGCAGGTTTAAAGAGTCAACATATTAATGCTGGACAATGGACGCATCAATGGAATAAAATACAAATAGATGATGGAAGTTGGGTTGTAGTAGATTCACAGATAGGATTCGTAGGAGATAAGCATCCATTAGAATAATATTATAAAAAATAGATGTAGTTTAAAACTACATCTATTTTTTTATAAATTACAATAATTCTTGTTACTTCTTTCTTGCTATAACATTATATATATGCCAATGTTTCATCCTTCCTAATCCAGTTTTTCCGTCTTTTTCTACTTCATTAAACTCTATTATTTCAAATGAATCATTAAATAAGTTTAATACTTGCTCCTTTGTTAAAAATACCATTTGTTTTTTTATCTTTGACCATGAATCATTTAAACCAAAAAAATTTCCTACAAAATATCCACCATTTAAAATGCTATCAGTTATCTTATTCCAAAATTCACTAAAATATTTTTTTTTACAAAAAGGAATACTAAAATTAGCAACTAATAAATTATTTTTTTCTAATTCAATATTTTCAAAATTTTGACAATTAAATCTAAACATTTTAAGTTGTTCAGTATCTAATTTATTAGAGATAATTTTTTCAGTATTTTCTCTATCTATTGCAAGGACATTCCAACCATTTTTTATTAAATATATTGTATCTCTACCGGTTCCACAGCCTAAATCAATAGCATTTTTAGGCTGTATATTCATGTCTATAATTTTTATTACCATTGAATGTGGTAAAGCATTTTTGGTATTTTCATAATATTTTTTAATATCTTCTTTAATCATTTTATTTATTAAAAACCTCGTTAATTATATTAAATCAATATAATCCTTTATTTTCAAGTGGAGCAGGTAGCGGGAATCGAACCCGCGCTATCAGGTCGGAAGCATGACATTCTACCACTAAATTATACCTGCAAATATCTATAATTAAATTTAGCACAAATGTTAATAAAAAGTCAATATGTGAGTAATATATAGTAAGGGAAAAAGTAATATATAATAAAAAATGGGGAAAAAACTTAAATACAAATTTGTAAAGTAAATGCGATAAATAAGATAAAATTTACTAAATTTACATAAAATTTACAAAAAACTATTGCATTATGTAAAATAAAGTGATAAAATATTTAAGGAATTGAATAAAAGGAGTGAAAAAATGCTATGTGTAAAAACCACAGAAATGTAGCAATTACAATTAGCATTTGTATTATTTTTTTTGTCATTACTTTCGTAATTGCTATTAGTAATTTTTTCACTAATGAGAACATTGAGAAATATACAACAGCAAAAGCAACTGTAGCATGTAAATATACACAAAAAATTTTAGAGGAACCTATTAAGGAAGAGGTAATAGCTAAAGTAGAAAAAACATCAGTTACAGTAAATCAAAAAAATACTACAGAAAAAACAAATTCAAGTAGTGCTCCAAGCAATACTCAAACAAAAAGTACAAACCAAGAGTCTACTGTGAATAAACAACAAACACAAGTTAATGAAAGTGCAAAAGTAGCATCACAACCAAGCTCACAACCAAGCTCACAACCAAGCTCACAACCAAGCTCACAACCAAGCTCACAGGCATCTACACAAACAACTACAGAGCAATCTGCAGTGCCAAGCCAATATAAAGGTTTATCAACAATAGGTAAAATAGAAATACCAAGAACAGGCGTTAATATGCCAATATTAAGCAAAGTAACAGCACAAGGAATGGAAATTGCACCATGCTTATTATATTCAACAGGGAAATTGAATGTAAATGGAAATAACTTAATAGTAGGTCATAATTATAATAGTATTTTTTCTAAAAATAAAAACTTACAAATAGGAGATAAAATATATATAACAACATTAGATGGAAAAAGGCTAGAATATACAGTATACAACAAATTCTTAACATCTCCAGAAGAAACAAGTTATATAAAAAGAGATACGAATAATCAACCAGAAATTACATTATCTACTTGTACAGAAGATGATAATTATAGAATGATTATTTTAGCTAAAATTTAGTTGATTAATTCGAATATTTTTTTGATGCAATTTTATAAAAATTATTGAATATAAAATTTATAAAATTACTTGAAAAAATATTACAAAATGATATAATACTTACAATATATAATTTATTGTAAAAGGGAGTAGCTTATAAACTACTAATCAACAATCGCGATATAATCTGGTTAGTAACCTAAAAGGTAAGCAAGACTTTTAAAGAAATGTGCATGAAAATGTATATTCTCTTTGAAAGTCTTTTAATTTTGAAACTCAATGTTAATATTTGAAACTTTATCTATCAAAAATAATATTATATAACTAATTGTAAAAATAATAATAAAATCATTAAAAAGAGCATGTGAAAAAAGTATAAAAAACTAAGGAATATTCAAAATAAAGAAAAGGGTTAAATGCTCTGTTGTTATGCATAATTACTGGAAAGAGCAAAGGAGGAATAAAAGGTATTATGGAAGAAAAGTGGTATCAAAAATCATTAACTGAAACAGCAGAAAAATTAGGTACAGACTTAAAAAAAGGCTTAAGTGAAGAAGATGTTATAAAAAGCAGAGAAAAATATGGTTACAATGAACTAAAGGCTAAAAAGAAAAAAAGTTTATTACTTAAGTTTTTAGAGCAATTTAAGGACTTTATGATTATTATATTAATTATTGCAGCAATTGTTTCAGGTGTGGTTGGAATATCACAGAATGAGGGTATAACAGACACTCTTATAATTTTAGTTGTTGTAATAGTAAATGCTATTATTGGTGTGGCTCAGGAAAATAAGGCTGAAAAATCTTTAGAAGCATTACAAAAATTAAGTAGTCATGCTGCTAAAGTAATAAGAAATGGAGAAGTAACAGTTATACCATCTAGAGAATTGGTACCGGGAGATGTTGTAGTATTAGATACAGGTGATTATGTGCCAGCCGATTTAAGGCTGATAGAAGAAAGTAATTTAAAAGTACAAGAATCATCTTTAACAGGTGAATCTGTGCCAGTTGAAAAGAACATAGAAACAATAAAAGAAGAGGTAGGAATTGGAGATAGAACCAATATGCTATTTTCTTCTAGCCTTTTAACATATGGCAGAGGAAAAGGAATTGTAGTAGAAACAGGTATGAAAACAGAAGTTGGAAAAATTGCAGAAATCATTAATGAAACAGTAGATAGTGCAACTCCACTTCAAGAAAAGTTAAATAAATTAGGCAAAACATTGGGAATTGTAGCAATTGTAATATGTGTAGTTATATTTTTAATAGGTTTAGTGTATAGAAAAGATCCACTAGAGATGTTTATGACAGCAGTTAGTTTAGCAGTAGCAGCAATTCCAGAAGGATTAGCAGCAGTATCTACAATAGTGTTAGCAATAGGTGTTCAAAGGATGGTAAAGAAAAATGCCATTGTAAAAAAATTGCCAGCAGTAGAAACTTTAGGAAGTGCAACTGTTATATGTTCAGATAAAACAGGAACTTTAACTCAAAATAAGATGACAGTTCAAAAAGTTTTTATCAATAATGAAATAATAGATATAAAAAATTTAGATGATGAGGAAATAAATAAAAATCCAAATTTAAAAACATTAGTATATATAAATGCTTTATGCAATGATACAAAAGTGTCTTCAGATAATAAATTAACTGGTGACCCAACAGAAACAGCATTAATAGATATGGCTTTTACGTTAGGTTTTCCATCATATGTATGGGGAAGTATGCCTAGAGTGGAAGAATTGCCATTTGATTCTGATAGAAAGTTGATGACAACGGTTAATAAAGTATCAGAAAATGAATATGTAGTATATACAAAAGGCGGAGTAGACGAACTTTTAAATTGTTGTAAAAATTATATAGTAGGTGAAGAAGTAAAAGAAGATTTACAAGAATATAAAAAGGTAATAGCAAAGAACAATGAAAGTATGGCAAAAGATGCTTTAAGAGTGTTGGCTAGTGCATTTAAAAAGTTAGATCATTTACCATCAAAAGCTGAAATGCAAGAAATCGAAAAAGATTTAACATTTGTAGGTTTGGTAGGTATGATAGATCCGCCAAGAGAAGAAGCAAAACAAGCGGTAGAAAAATGTAAAAGAGCCGGCATAAAAACAGTAATGATTACTGGAGACCATAAAATAACAGCTACAGCAATAGCCAGGGAATTAGGAATTTTACAAGAAGATAGTGAGGCAATAACAGGTAGTGAACTAGAAAAAATGTCACAAGAAGAATTGGAGAAAAATATTAGACATTATAGTGTATATGCAAGGGTATCACCAGAGCACAAGGTTAGAATAGTTAAAGCTTGGCAAAAAAATGGAGAAATAGTTGCTATGACTGGAGATGGTGTTAATGATGCTCCAGCACTAAAAACTGCAGATATTGGTTGTGCAATGGGAATGGTTGGAACAGATGTTGCAAAAGAAGCGGCAGACGTTATATTAACAGATGACAACTTCGCTACAGTTGTATCAGCAGTAGAAGAAGGCCGTAGAATTTATGATAATATATTAAAAGCAATTCAATTTTTAATATCAAGTAATGTTGGAGAAATAGTGGTAATATTTATAGCAATGCTTATAACGCCTATACTTTCATCACAATTTGGTATAGATATTAATCTTATAGAACCATTACTGCCAATTCATATTTTATGGGTTAATTTGGTAACAGACTCGTTACCTGCATTAGCATTAGCAGTAGACCCTGCAGAAAAAGATGTGATGAATAGAAAGCCTAAAAAGCAAAAAGGTATATTTACAAAAGGAATGACATGGAGAATTGTATATCAAGGAATTATGATAGGAGCAATTACATTAATAGCATTTATAGTTGGGCTTTCAACACCAGAAGAATTGCTTCCAGCCGTCGAAATGCAAAATGCAAGTGGAGAAGTAAGAATGCTTTCAAATGAAGAAGTTAGAGTAGAAATAGGTCAAACAATGGCATTTATAACACTTGCACTATCAGAATTAGTTCATGTGTTTAACATCAGAAACAATAAAAAATCAATATTCAAAACAGGAATATTTAACAACAGTAAATTAATATTGGCAATACTTGCTTCATCAGCATTAATGTTTGTAATATTACTAGTTCCTGAATTACGACATTTATTTAGCATACCAGTATTACCAATGGAAAATATAATAGAAGTAGTTATATTAGTATTTTCACCAATAGTTATTGTAGAAATATTTAAACTATTAAAAATAAATACAAGTAAGGAAGAGTAATTAAACTATTAGGGTCTTAATCATAAACTATTGGAGTCTGTCGCTAATAAACTATTAAGGTCTGCCACTAATAAACTATTAGGGTCAGACCCCAATAGTTTAACTAGGAGGAAATATGGATTTAGATATTTGGAAAAAAATAGATAAAACCATAAGTCAAGGAATAGATAATTTTATAAAAGAATTATCAGAAGGGTTGAAAAAAATGGAGCAAGAACTTGTAGTAGATAGATTTGAAGAAGATATAGCAATATGTGAAGATAGAAAAACTGGAAAGAAAGTAGAAATAAATAAAAACGAACTTCCACAAGAAGTAAGAGAAGGTAATGTTCTAAAATATCAAAATGGAAAATATAAAATAGATGTAGAAAAACAGGAAGAAATATCTAAAAGAATAAAAGAAAAAATGGACGATTTATGGAATAATTAGAGTTGACTTAATGGAATATAAAAATTAAATAGGTAACTAAAGAGGTAGTAAAATGGGAAGAAGAAAGTCGAAGAAAAAGAATATGAAGCTAATTACAAGTATAGTAGTATTTGTAATAGCGTTATTCATGGTGCTTGTGAATGGAGAAAAAATAGGTCAATATATAGAAAAAGATTTTTCAAATAGTGTAGATAAAACCATTCAAAAAACTACTGGAATAGATGCAACCTTGCAAGGTGATAACATATTAAAAATATATTTTTTCGATGTGGGGCAAGCAGATAGTGAACTTATAATAAGTAGTAATAAAACAATGTTAATAGATGCAGGAAATAATGAAGATGGAGAGTTTTTAGTAAATGAAATAAAGAATTTAGGAATATCAAAATTAGACTATGTAATAGGAACTCATCCACATGAAGACCATATAGGAGGACTAGATGACATTATAAATTCATTTGAAATAGGCGAAATATATATGCCAAAAGTGCAAACCAATACAAAAACTTTTGAAGATGTACTAGATGCTGTTTCAAATAAAAATTTAAAAATAACAGCGCCTGATGTAGGGTTTAAATTTGAACTTGGAACTAGCCAATGTGAAATAATGCAATGTGGAATAGAAAATAGTAAAGATGATTTAAATTTGTCTTCTATAGTAGTAAGAGTTGTTTTTGGCGAGCAAAGTTACATATTTATGGGAGATAGTGAAAAACAAAATGAAGAAGCTAGGAATTGGCCTAAAACTAATGTATTGAAAGTAGGACATCATGGTTCAGATACAAGTTCAAGTGAAAACTTTATAAATCAAATAAAACCAGAAATTGCAGTTATTGAAGTAGGTAAAGACAATACATATAAACATCCTAAACAAGTTACTTTAGATAGGCTAGCAAAAATAGGGGCAACTATATTTAGAACAGATTTGAATGGAACGATTCTTATAGAAAGTGACGGAATAAATAATAAAGTAACAGTAGAAAAATAAATACAATTATTAAGTAGGATATAATAATAAAAAAGTAACCACAGCAGTTGTAAAATTGTAATGATGAAGTTAATTCACATAAAACTCACGTCAATTGAAATATTAAATGCAAGTTTCACATAAAAGTCACATAAAATTAGTTGACAAATAAACAGAGATTGAATATAATTCATAAGATGCTAAACTATTAGGGACGGGGTTAAATAGTTTAACCCAAAATTTATTTATTTTACTTGCCAAACATTAATATATAATATTAATGTTTGGCAATATAATAATTACTACGTGGTTAAACTATTTAACCCCGTCCCTAATAGTTTAGCCTGAAAGGAAAGTAAGATAAGATGTTAAAAATATTTAGAAACTTAAAAAATTCAGCAGTATCATTAATATTTATAATACTGCTATTATGTCTGCAAGCATATACAGATTTAGAGTTACCAAATTATACTTCTAAAATTGTAAATGTAGGTATTCAAGCAGGTGGTATTGAAAATCCAGTTCCAGAAATTCTTTCGAAGGAACAGATGGAAAGTATGTTAATATTTGCTAAAGAAGATGAAAAAATTTTAGAAAATTATACTTTAGTAAAAAATAAAGAAGAATTAAATAGCCAGCAAGTTGATATTATTAATAATTTATTAGGTAAGGAAAAAGTAATTGAAGAAAATGCTTATTATGTTGTTAATAGTAAAGAAGCTGTAAAAGATGAAGATTTACAGAGCTTAATTGCTAAACCATTAATTATTTCTTCATATACAATGAATGAAGAAACTGCTGAACAACTAAAACAAAATATATTAAAGCAAATGGGCGGAATAAAGAATGGAATGAATATAAATATAAGTATGCAAACATTCCAAAATATGAGCTTAATGGAAATTTTAAAAACCTTACCTGAAAGGCAACTTGATACAATGTTAAGTCAATATGATGATCAACTTAAAATGCTAGAGGGAACATCATTATCACAAGCAACAATAGCAATTATTAAGCAAATGTATCAAAGCATAGGAATAAATACTGATAAAATACAAAATGATTACATATTTATAACTGGGCTTCAAATGTTAGGCTTAGCTTTAGTTAGTATGGCTGCTGCTGTTACAATTATGCTTTTATCTGCAAGGGTGGCAGCAAAGCTTGGAAAAGTGTTAAGAGAAAAAGTATTTAGTAAAGTATTAAAGTTTTCAACTAAAGAGTTTAGGGAGTTCTCAACAGCTTCTTTAATTACTCGTAGTACAAACGACATTCAGCAAATTCAAATGCTTATGACTATGTTATTTAGGGTTGTTGTATATGCTCCAATTATGGGTATTGGAGGGTTAATTAGAGTAATTTCTACAAGCAACTTCTCAATGGCATGGATTATAGCATTGGCAATTTCAGCTATAGTTATAATTATAGTTACACTATTTGCTGTAGCAATGCCTAAATTCCGTAAAGGCCAATATTTAATAGATGGGATAAACAGAGTATCAAGAGAAATTTTAACTGGTGTGCCAGTAATTCGTGCATTTAATACGCAAAAAAGAGAAGAAAATCGTTTTAGAGATGCAAATACAGACCTTATGAAAAATGGTATATTTATAAATAGAGCAATGAGCATAATGATGCCTATGATGATGTTTGTTATGAACTCTGTAATGCTACTTATTATTTGGGTTGGTGGTCAAAATGTAGACCAAGGAATAATACAAGTAGGAGACTTAATGGCATTTATTCAATATACGATGCATATTATAATGAGTTTCTTGTTTATTTCAATGATTTCTATAATGCTACCTAGAGCACAAGTTTCAGCAAAGAGAATTAACGAAGTATTAGAAAAAGATCCAAATATAAAAGATACAAATAATCCAAAACAATTTGATGAAACTAAAAAAGGTTTAGTCGAATTTAAAAATGTTTCATTTAGATATCCAGATGCAGATAGTGAAATTATTACAGATATAGACTTTACTGCAAAACCTGGAGAAACAACGGCAATTATAGGAAGTACAGGTAGTGGAAAATCAACAGTAGTAAACTTAATACCTCGTTTTTATGATGTTACAAGAGGAGAAATTTTAGTAGATGGCGTTAATGTAAAAGAAGTTCCACAAAAGGAATTGAGAAAAAGAATAGGTTTTGTTCCTCAAAAGGGAGTGCTATTTTCAGGTACAATAGAATCTAATATAAAATATGGAAATGAAAATTTAGATGATAAACAAATGGAACTTGTAGCAGATATTGCGCAAGCATCAGAATTTATAAAGTCAAAAGACGAAAAGTATTTATCACCAATAGCACAAGGTGGAAATAATGTGTCTGGTGGTCAAAAACAGCGTTTATCAATAGCAAGAGCATTGGCAATAGACCCAGAAATATTTATATTTGATGATAGTTTTTCAGCTTTAGACTTAAAAACAGATAGAAAATTAAGAGAAACTTTAAAAGAAAAAACTCATGGAAAAACAATGATTATTGTAGCGCAAAGAATTAGTACAATAATGGAAGCAGAACAAATTATTGTGCTAGAGGAAGGAAAAATCGTTGGAAAGGGAACCCATGAAGAATTAATGGAAAATTGTGAAACATATAGACAAATAGCTTTATCACAATTATCAGAAGAAGAATTAAAAGGAAGGGAGGAGTAAGTAATGCCAGGACCAATGAGACCTAGAGTAGGTAAAGTGGAGAAAGCAAAAGACGTAAAGGGTACATTAAAAAAATTATTTAATAGATATGTAAAAGACTATAAATGGAAATTAATAATAGTGTTTGTTTTTGCGGTTGGTAGCACAGTATTTTCAATAATAGGTCCAAAGATTTTAGGAAATGCAACTACAGAAATATTTAATGGTATAGTTAGTAAATTATCTGGTGGAACAGGCATTAATTTTGAAGCCATAGCGCAAATACTTTTAACTCTTCTTACATTGTATGTGGTAAGTGCTGCATTTGCACTAATTCAAGGTTTTACAATGACTAGTGTTGTGCAAAGACTTACTTTTAGACTTCGTAATGATATGATTGAAAAAATAAGTAGAATTCCGATGAAATATTTTGATGGAAAAACAAATGGCGAACTTCTATCTATATTAACAAATGATATAGATATGCTTGCACAAAACCTAAACCAAAGTATTACCCAAATTATAACTTCAATATGTACAATAATAGGAATAATTATAATGATGCTTACTATTAGTTGGGAAATGACATTAATATCTATTATTATACTTCCAATAGCAGGTTTTGTTGTAAAGCAAATTGTAGGAAAATCACAAAAATATTTCGTAAAGCAACAAGCATATTTAGGGCATGTAAATGGTCAAGTAGAAGAAATATACAGTGGTCACAATATAGTAAAAGCATTTAATGGAGAAGAAAAAGCATTAGAGCAATTTAGAAAACAAAATGACGAATTATACCATGCAGGTTGGAGGTCACAATTCTTATCTGGTTTAATGCACCCTATAATGAATTTCTTGGGAAATATAGGTTATGTAGCAGTTGCAATAGTAGGTGGTTATTTTGCAATACAAGGCAAAATTACAGTAGGTAATATACAATCATTTATGCAATATAACAAGCAATTTACACAGCCTATAGCACAGGTAGCCCAAGTTTCAGGAATGATACAATTAATGATAGCTGCTGCTGAAAGAGTATTGGAATTTTTAGATGAAAAGGAAGAAATACAGACAATAGAAAATCCAAAATCTACAGAAGGTCTAAAAGGAAATATAAAATTTGACCATGTTAATTTTGGATATGATGAAAACAGAATAATTATAAACGACTTTAATGCAGATGTAAAAGATGGTCAAAAAATAGCTATAGTAGGTCCAACAGGTGCAGGAAAAACAACTATGGTAAAACTACTTATGAGATTTTATGATGTAAATAGTGGTGGAATTTATATAGACGGAATAAATGTAAAAGACTTTAATAGAGGCGACTTAAGAAAAATGTTTGGAATGGTATTGCAGGATACATGGCTATTTGGAGGAAGTATAAAAGATAATATTAGGTATGGAAAGCCAGATGCAACAGATACTGAAGTTATAGAAGCAGCTAAGGCAGCGCATGTACACCACTTTATAAAAACGCTTCCAAATTCATATGATATGGTATTAAATGAAGAGTCTAGCAATATATCTGCAGGTCAAAAGCAATTATTAACAATAGCCAGAGTTATATTGGCAGACCCTAAAATATTAATACTAGATGAAGCTACAAGTTCAATAGATACAAGAACTGAAATACAAATTCAAGATGCAATGGATAACTTAATGAAGGGAAGAACAAGTTTTATTATTGCACATAGATTGTCTACAATAAAAAATGCAGATTTAATTTTAGTTATGGACCATGGAGATATTGTTGAACAAGGTACACATGAAGAGTTATTAGCCAAAGATGGATTTTATGCTAATTTATATAATAGCCAATTTGAAGATTGCGATGAAGAGGCAAGTTAATTAAGGAGGGACGTATCTTTACATTCGGAAAACGAACGCGAGATAACGTCCTTTAAACTTGACAAAATTAACATAAAATGATATAATTGCGCAAAATAGTTGTATCATAAACATTTCTTAATTAAGAAAGGAGAAAAATATGCAATTCTTGCGGAAAAACAATACTTTAGAAACTGAAGGTGAGAAAAAAAGTAGCGAAACTATTACTTCTGCAGCAGATAGCCTAAAAAAGGAGCGATTTAGTTATATTACAGACTTTAAAGATGGCTATGCTCTTGCAATTAATGCTTTAAGTAAAAAGTTAGTTATTATTGATGAAGATTATGAAGTAAAAGAAAAAACGCCATATAATAATCAAGGATGCCCAGAAGGATGGAGAAATGGATATATAGTATTTTATAATGAGCATACATTTAGTTATGCTATATTTGATCAGGATCTTCAGAGAGTTAGTCCACGTGAATATTACAGAATAGAGTATGATTATTTTAAGGATGGCTATGTTAAAGTAACTACTACAGATGAAAGACGAAAAATAATGAAAGTAGGTGTTTTAAATTCAGACATTAAGTCTGTAGTTTCATGTGGGATATATAATGATGTGAAATATCTTGGAGATGATTTATTTGTTGGATTAAAATCCCAAAGCGAATATGAATGGCATAATGATGAATCCACGATTATTAGTTCAAAAGGAGGAGAAGAAAACATATTACATACTGTAAATGGCGTAGTTCTTAACATATTTGTATATGATGGGAGAAAATATTATTATTTTGAAAATGCCAATCATAAATATGGATATTATGACGAAAATTTTGAGACGTTTATAGAGCCTAAATATGAAGTATTGGGAAAAGTTGATGAAAAAGGAGAGTGCATTTTTGTAGAAGATGGAATAACTGGAAAGATGAAGTTCAGTACAAGAGAGAAAAAATTTAGAAAACCTATGTAGGTAAAAAAGATTGAAGGGGGTCTATATGACTTCCTTCTTCTTTAATTTTTTGTTCTAAAAATAATAAGTACGAATAAACATTATGTAGAAATATTATTTAAAAATAATTTGTTGCCAAAACATATTGAAATGGAAGTGAAAAATTTGAGAAAACAAGAGAAAAGAAACTGGAAATTAAATAATAAAATAACAAATATTATAAAAGAACATGTAAAAAAGAATTTAAAACAATATTTAATTGTAGCGCTAATCTTTGTTATAGGAATACTATTAGGTGTAATTTTTATAAACAACATAAATATAAATGAGCAAAAAGAAGTAAGTGAATATTTGAATAATTTTATAAATGCATTAAAAACAGACTATGAAATAGATTTAAACGTTTTATTGAGAAATACAATTGTAAATAATTTGTTACTTGCAGTTATACTGTGGTTTATAGGTTCTACAGTAATAGGAATACCGATTGTTTATGCTATAATTTGTATAAGGGGATTTAGTTTGGGTTATACAATAGCTGTTATAGTAGCCACATTGGGTACATGGAAGGGAGTAGCATTTGGTTTAATTACATTATTTTCGCAAAACATAATATTTATTCCGTGTATTTTTGCTTTAGCGGTTAGTGGCATGAAATTATATAAATCGATTATAAAAGATAAAAGAAAAGAAAATGTAAAAACAGAAATATATAGGCATACAATTTTTTCTGGAATCATGACAGTATGTCTAATTTTGTCGTCTTTTGTAGAAGTATATATATCTTCAAATTTGTTGATGATGCTTATAAAATATTTGTAAAAAAATTGTAGAATTTTGTAAAAAGCTCTTTACAATTTTGAAGTAATTTGATATAACATATATAGTTTATGTAAATTTTGCATAAACCAAAGAAAATATATAAGAATAGGGGAGCTGAAATGGAAAAACAATTTAAACTTTTTTTAGAATTTCTTCAAAATGATAAAAAAGTATCAGAGAATACATTACAATCATATAGAAGAGATATTGTGTATTATACTAAATATATAGAAACAAACAAATTAAATTATGCAAAAGTAGAAGAAAAAGAAATAAAAGGATATTTGGATTACCTAAAATCAATAGGAAAGAAACCATCAACAATTTCAAGAAATTTAGCTTCAATTAGGTCATTCTATCAATTTTTAGTAAAAAATAAGAAAACTAAAAAAGATCCAACAGATGGAATTCAGTCACCAAAAATAGAAAAGAGAGTACCTAGTGTATTAACATCAAAAGAAGTTGAATTATTATTAAATCAACCTAAAGATGTAGATTTAAAAGGCACTAGAGATAAAGCTATGCTTGAATTCGCATATGCTACAGGAATGAGAGTAACTGAAATAATATCTTTAGATGTAGGAGATATCGATTTAGAAAAGGGGTATGTAAATTGCCATGTTGCTAACAAGCAAAGAAGTATTCCTCTTGGAACAATGTCTCTAAAAGCATTAAAAGAATATATGGAAGAAGCAAGACCTATATTAATAAAAAGTGAAGAAGAACCAGCTCTATTTGTAAATATAAATGGTCAAAGATTAACAAGACAAGGTTTCTGGAAAATAGTAAAATATTATAAAGAGCAAGCACATATTGATAAAGATATCACTCCACATGTGTTAAGGCATTCATTTGCAACACATCTTATTCAAAATGGAGCAGATTTAAAAGCAATTCAAACAATGCTTGGTCATTCAGATATTTCATCTACACAAGTATATATGCAATTCCAAGATGAAAGTTTAAAAAATGTATATAAAAAAGCACACCCAAGAGCATAAACTAATAGGGACGGGGTTAAATAGTTTAGCACCTTAAAGTTAAAAATATAAAAAATGCTGAAGTTTTAAATATAAATAAAACTTCAGTTTTTTGTTGTATAGTGCTAAACTATTTAACCCCGTCCCTATTAGTTTATAAATTCAAAAAAAGGTATTGACAGTTTACAATAATAAATATAAAATATAATAGAGACAAAATATATTCTAAAAATAATTAGAAAAATATATATTTATGTACATTGAAAATAAAATAAGGAAGAGGTGTAAGATTATGGACATAATAATCTATATCGCCATTTTTCTAATCTCAATAGTAATAGGAATATTTATTGGAATAATTGTAAGAAAAAAAATAGCAGAATCAAAAATGAAAAGTGCAGAAAGTGAAGCTAAAAGAATACTTGAATTAGCTAATAAAGAAGCCGAAAATAAGAAAAAAGAAGAAATCTTTAAAGCAAAAGAAGAAATAATGAACAGTAGGAAAGAATTAGATCAGGAGATTAGAGAAAGAAGGGGCGAAGTTCAAAAACAAGAAGAACGTTTAATACAAAAAGAAGAAAATCTTGAAAACAAAATGGAAAACTTAGAAAAAAGAGAAAAAGATTTAGAATATGAGACAAAAGAGTTAGAAGATAAGAAACAAGAATTAAGTGAATTACAAACAAAGCAATTAGAAGAATTACAAAGAATTTCAAGATTATCAGTAGAAGAGGCAAAGAAAATGCTTTTATCTGAAGTAGAAAAGCAAATTACTATGGAAAAAGCAAACCTTATCAAGGATTTAGAGCAAAAAGCAAAGGAAACAGCAGACAAAAATGCAAAGGAAATAATAGGTTATGCAATACAAAAATGTGCAGCAGACCATACTTCAGAAACTACAGTATCAATAGTAGCACTTCCAAATGATGATATGAAAGGAAGAATTATTGGTAGAGAGGGTAGAAATATAAAAACATTAGAAACATTAACAGGAATAGATTTAATCATAGATGACACCCCAGAAGCAGTAGTAATTTCAGGATTTGATCCATTAAGAAGAGAAATTGCAAAAATGTCTCTTGAAAAATTAATTGAAGATGGAAGAATACATCCAGCTAAAATTGAGGAAATGGTTGAAAAGTCAAGAGAAGAATTAGAAACAATAATAAAGGAAGAAGGAGAAAGAGCAGCAATGGAAACTGGCGTAATAGGGCTTCATCCAG
The DNA here is from genome assembly GCA_947593355.1 of uncultured Clostridia bacterium. GTDB lineage: Bacteria > Bacillota > Clostridia > TANB77 > CAG-508 > UMGS1663. Next base: position 19,767 of record CANQDO010000008.1, read on the forward strand.
ACATTATAAAATTATTAGGAAAATTAAAATACAGGACAAGCTATGGACAAAATGTTTTAAATCATTCAATAGAAGTTTCTAATTTAGCAAGAATTATGGCAGAAGAATTAGGGTTAGATCCAAAAATAGCAAGAAGAGCAGGGTTACTTCATGACATAGGTAAAGCATTAGACCACGACATGGAAGGAACACATGTTGAAATAGGTGTAGATGTACTTAGAAAGTATAAGGAAAATGAAATTGTAATAAATGCTGTACAAGCTCACCATGGAGATGTAGAGCCAAAAACTATAGAAGCAGTTTTAATACAAGCTGCAGATGCAATTTCTGCATCAAGACCTGGTGCAAGAAGAGAAACTCTTGAAGCATACATAAAGAGATTACAACAATTAGAGGAAATTGCAGATTCATTTGAAGGAGTAGAAAAATCATTTGCAATACAAGCAGGTAGAGAAGTTAGAATAATAGTAAAACCTGAAAGAATAAGCGATAATGAAATGACTTTACTTGCAAGAGATATTACAAAACGTATTGAAGATGAAATGGATTATCCAGGACAAATAAAAGTAAACATTATAAGAGAAACAAGAGTAGTTGAATACGCTAAATAATAAAAGAAAAGATTCTAAATTTTTTTAGAATCTTTTTTTTATTGCTAAATGTGTTGTTATAACTTACACTAGTTAAAAGTTAATAAATTACTAATATAAGCTATAAAAATATTAAAATTTACTTAAAATACTTTAAATTTTATAATAAATATAATATAATATGTATGTATATTTTAAAGGTGTTAATATGTGCAAAAATAAATAGTTTATACTACCAATTTATTAGGAGGAAAAGTATGAAAAAAAATAAAAAGGTAAAAAAGAGCAATAATGATAAAACAAAGAAATATAATGTAGAAGATGTAAAAAACAAAAAAACTAATAGCAATAATAATGATGAAACAAAGAAAATAAAAAATAAAAAAATAAAAACAAATAAAAAAGGAAAAGTTAAGAAGCATAAAATATTAAAAAGAGTAATTTTAGCAATATTTCTTTTAGGAATTATTGCTGTTATGGTCGTAGCTGGTATAGTAGCAGGAATATTCTTTAGTGATAAATATAAAGTTACAAGAGAAGATTTAGATGCAGCAATATCTGGTAATACAAAGATAGTTAACGGAGATCAAGTAGTTATACTTGCTTCAGACGAAAATAGAGAATGGGTAGATTTAGACAAAATGCCAGAATATTTACCAAATGCATTTATAGCAATAGAAGATAAAAGGTTTAGAGAGCATAATGGAATAGATATTGGAAGAACAATATCAGCAACATTAAATTTTGCAGCCAAAGGTGGAGAATCTTCTTATGGAGGTAGTACAATAACTCAACAATTAATAAAAAATACTTTCGATGATAAAGATGATGAAGGTGTTGCAGGTATAGAAAGAAAAATAAGAGAGATGGCGCGTGCATACAATTTAGAGAAAGTTCTTTCAAAAGATGAAATACTAGAATATTATTTAAATTTAATATTCATAGGTGGAACAAATTATGGTGTATCTACAGCAACACATTATTACTTTAGTAAAACAATAGATCAATTATCATTAGCACAGGCAGCATTTTTAGCAGGTATAAACCATGCACCAAATGCCTATGCGCCTTTTGACCAAACAACAGATAATACAGAAAAAATAAAAACTAGAACAAAAACTGTTTTAGCAGAAATGAAAAGTCAAGGTTTTATTACAGATGAGGAAACATACAATGCAGCTGTAGCAGAAGTAGATGCAGGTCTTGGCTTTGCACAAGGGCAAGTAAATGCAGGCTCTAATTATTCATATCATACAGCAGCAGTAATAGAGCAAGTAATAAAAGACTTAATGGAAAAAGATGATATAGATTATACAACAGCAAAAAATAGATTTTATAATAGCGGTTACACAGTATATTCTACAGTAAATAACGCAATACAAGCAAGAATGGAAGAAGAATTTAAGAAGGATAAATATATAATTCAACCAAAGGAAACAAGAGATGGTAAACCTGTAAATACAGGGCATACACAATCTGCAATGGTAATTATAGACCATAAAACAGGGCAAGTAGTTGGATGTGTGGGTGGCTTAGGAACAGATGCAAGTGTAACTGGTACAAACAGGGCAACACAAGGTAAAAAACAACCTGGCTCATCATTTAAGCCAATAGCTGTTGTGGCACCAGCAATAGATATGGGGATTGTTACAGCAGCAACAGTATACGACGATTCATACACACGTTTTGGAGGCGGATATGACCCACATAATTCATATAGTGGTGGTTTAGGGCTAATAACTGTAAGGCGTGCTATTGGTTCTTCATCAAATATTGTAAATGTTAAAATATTAGCGGAAGTAGGACCTTCAAATGCTATTGAATTCTTAAAGAAATTAAGGATAAATGTAAGTGATCATTATAATGATTTAGCATTAGCACTTGGAACTCCTGCTGTGAGCCCATTAGAAATGGCTGCAGCTTATGCTACAATAGCAAATGATGGTGTATATATAGAACCTACTTTCTATACAAAAGTAGAAGATTCAGAGGGAAATGTAATACTAGAACCACAGCAAGAAACTGAAAGAGTATTATCAGAGCAAAATGCATATATCTTAAAACGAATATTAACAGAGCCAGTTAGAAGTGGTACAGCAGGTACATGTGCTATCTCTGGTATGGATGTTTGTGCTAAAACTGGTTCAACAGAAGAATATAAAGATAGATGGCTTTGTGGATTTACACCATATTATACTGCTGCATGTTGGTATGGATTTGATAATGCAGAATGTGCACATGACAACAATAATGCAAGAGCTATATGGGCAGCTGTTATGAAAGATATACATAGTGGCTTACCTAGTGCAAGAATTCAAAAGCCAGAAAATATTACAAGTGCAACTATTTGTTTAGACTCTGGTTGTGTAGCAACAGCATCCTGTGCAAGACGTCAAACAGAGGAATTTGTTATAGGAACAGTACCAGGACCATGCGAAGGACATAAAACATTAAAAATATGTACTGAAACAGGAAAAATAGCAAATGAATATTGTAAAGCAGTAGAAGATAAAACATTTTTAGTAAGACCACCAAAAGAAAATACAACATTATGGACTACTTCAAGTGGTGGTAAATATGATGTACCAACCGAAACTTGTACAGTGCATGTAGCACCTGAACAAGTAGAAGTTGTAGATGTAGTAGGCAAAAAATTAGCTGCTGCGAAAGAAGCTTTAGAAGATATTGGATTTGTAGTTAATGTTGAATATTCAGAAAATGAAGACGAAGATGATGGAATAGTATTAAAACAAAGTGTGAAAGCAAAACAAAAGGCAGATAAAGGTTCAACAATAACATTAACAGTAAACAAGAAAAAGAACACGAATACTAATACGAATACAACTAATGAAGTTGGAGGAGGTACAACGAATACGGAAAAGCCTTCAACAAACGCAAATACTCAAACAAATACATCTACAGGTGCAACAAACACACAAACACCACCTACAACAAATACAGCTGGAGGAGATACTACTGTACCAAGTTCAAATATTGTAGAGTAAAAATAATAGATAAAAAAGGAGGAAAGTAATTGGTCAGAGTTTTTAAACCTTGACCAATTACATAAACGATTTATGGGATTAAAACTATATAATACATTAACAAGGGACAAAAGTGAGTTCAAACCACTAAAGGGAAATGAAGTGAGAATATATTCTTGTGGTCCAACGGTGTATAGTTATGCACATATAGGTAACTTCAGAGCCTATGTATTTATGGATACATTAAGAAGAGTTTTAAAATATAATGGATATGAATTAAAACATGTTATGAATATAACGGATGTAGGTCATTTGGAGTCAGATGCAGATGAAGGCGAAGACAAAATGGAAAAAGCAGCAAGAAAAGAAAATAAAGATCCATACGAAATTGCAAACTATTATACAGAAATATTTTTCAGAGATATGGGAAGACTAAATATAGAAAGACCAGAAATTATTGCAAAAGCAACAGATCATATTTCTGATATGCTAAAGTTTGTAGAAGAATTAATAGCAAATGGATATGCCTATGAAACATCAAAGGGAATATATTTTGACATATCAAAATTAGATAAATATCCTGTGTTATCTAACAGAAAATTAGATGACCAAATTGCAGGAGCTAGAGTAGACGTTGATACAGAGAAAAGAAATCCATACGACTTTGCATTATGGATAAAAGCGCCAGAAAATCATATTATGAAATGGGAAAGTCCATGGGGGTTATCATATCCAGGTTGGCATATAGAATGTTCAGCAATGGGAAGAAAATATTTAGGAGAAGAATTCGATATTCATACAGGCGGAGTAGATCATATACCTACACACCATGAAAATGAAATAGCACAAAGCAAAGGTGCAACTGGCAAAATACCTGCCAAAACATGGATGCATGTTGAGTTTTTACAAGTAGATGGCGGAAAAATGTCTAAAAGTTTAGGAAATACTTATACTTTAGATACTCTTAAAGAACATGGAATAGAGCCTTTAGCATATAAAATATTTTGCTATACAGCTCATTACAGAACAAAATTGAACTTTACATTTGAAGGTGCAATGTCTGCACAAAAATCTATAAATAGGTTACGTGAAGGATATTTAAATCATTTGGAAAGTAAACAAGAAGTTCCACAAAGTACAATAGAGCAATATGAGCAAAGGTTTTTAGAAGCAATAAATGATGATTTAAATATGCCACTAGCAATGGGAATTGTATGGGAAGTTGTTAGAAATGAAGTTAAGTCAGAACAATATGCTAAATTATTAGAAAAGTTTGATGAAGTATTAGGATTAGATATAAAAAATTCAAAGAAATATCTTTTAGAGCAAGAAAAAATAGAATTACCTGAAGAAATAAAACAGTTAGTGGAAAAAAGAACATTAGCAAGGCAAAATAAAGATTGGGCTTTATCTGATAAAATAAGAGATGAATTAAAAGAAAAGGGATATAATGTTAAAGATTCTAAAGAAGGAATGACAATAGAAAAAATATAGAAGGAAGGCATATTAATGCAATATAGAAACATATAAAAGAGGTGAACAAATGACATTTTTTAAAAAAGTAGTAATGAGTGTAAAAGATTTTGAAAAATATCCAGAGCTTGCAACTCAGTCTGTAGTAAATACAATAAAGTATTTTATGTTATTAATTGCAATACTTACAATAGTAATTTCTGCGATATTTGTAGGGCAAATGTATAACTTTTTGCAATACATAAGAAATGATTTACCAGATTTTAAATTTGAAGATAATATTTTACAAATGGAACAAGAAGAACCAATAAATATAAAAAATAGTAATTTATTTTTTAAAACTTTTATTGTAGATACAAATGAGATAGAAGATGAACAATTTAAATTGTATAAAAATCAAATAGCAAACAGTACAACAGGAATAGCATTTTTAAAGGATAAATTACTAATTTCTATAGATTCGGAAATGGAGCCAATAGAATATTCATATAGTGCTTTATTTGAAAATGTACAACCTAAAAATATAAGTAAAGAGGAAATTGTAGGTCTTTTTAATAATAATGAAGTATTTTATATGTTTACAATATTATTTATAACATTGTTTGCTTATGGTTTCATGTATTATTTAATAGAAACGTTAATGCTTGTAGTAGTAATAATGTTGTTGGGCTATATAACATCAATGATAGTAAAAATAAGGCTAAAACCTTATGCTATATTTAATATGGCATTATATGCATTTACCTTACCTATTATATTATTGTTAATATATTCAATTATACACATGGTTTTTGGTTTCGAAATAATATACTTTAATATCATGTACTTTGGAATTGCATGCATTTATATGATAACGGCAATATTAATTATAAAATCAGATTTAATAAAAAGACAGCAAGAATTGGCTAAGATAATAGAAGAACAAGCAAGAATTGCTGAATGGCAAAAAACAAACAAAGAAGATGAAGAAAATAAAAAGCAAGAGGAAAAGCAAAATAAGGAAGATAAAGAAAAAGAGCAGGACGAAGGAAAAGATAATAACGAAAATAATAACAATGAAAATGGTAAACAAAATGAAGATGGTAATAAAGATGAAAAGGATAAGCCAAAAGAAAAAAATGGAAAAAATGAAGAGTCAAATCAAGGAAAAAATACCAAAAGAAAAAAGAAAGATGACGAAGGGCTAGATAAAGGTTTGGAACCACAGGGAAATATGTTTGAGAATAAGAAAGGAATACAAGAAAGATGAGTAAAGAGCAAGAAAATAACAAAGAACAAAAAAATAAAGAAAAGAACAGCAAACAAATATGGATAATAGCTTCTGTTGCAATTATATTAATTGTAGCATCAGCAGTACTGGTTTATTTAATGGTAGGCAATAATAATGCAGATGATAGTAAAATATCATATACAGATTTAATAAAAAAGGTTTCTGATGGAGAAGTTGAAAAAATAGAAATGACAGTGGGAAGTACATCTGTAAAAGTAAAATTAAAAGATATAGAAGAAGAGAAAAATTCAATAGTACCTAATACACAAGCATTTATTGAACTTATTCAAGAAAAAGTGGAACAAGGAATAGAAATACAATTAGAACAAAAACAAAGAAATATATTAATATCTATATCAGAAACATTATTTACATTGCTACCAACTATAATGATAGTTGCATTATTTGTTTTAGTATTTAAAATGCAAGGTTTAGGAGAAAAAGGAAAAGTATATGATGATACTACTACAAAGGTTAAAGTAAAATTTGATGATGTAGCAGGGTTAGAAGAAGAAAAGCAAGAAATGATTGAAACTGTACAATTTTTAAAAGAACCTGAAAAATTCACTAAAATGGGTGCTAAAGTGCCAAGAGGAATACTTTTATATGGAAAGCCAGGTACAGGAAAAACTTTAATTGCAAAAGCCATTGCAGGAGAAGCAAACGTTCCTTTTATATCAATGAGTGGTTCTGAATTTATAGAAATGTTTGCTGGTCTTGGTGCATCAAGAGTCAGAAAATTATTTGAAAAAGCAAGGAAATTAGCTCCATGTATAGTTTTTATAGATGAAATTGATGCAATAGGTTCGAGACGTACATCAGGAAGTGGAGCAGAAACAGAAAATAATCAAACATTAAATCAACTTTTAGTAGAAATGGATGGATTTGATACAGATGAAACTATTATAGTTTTAGCCGCAACCAACAGACCAGAAATGCTAGACAAGGCATTATTAAGACCAGGAAGATTTGATAGGCAAATAACAATTGCAGTTCCTGACTTAAAAGGTAGAGAAGCAATTTTAAAAATACATGCAAAAGACAAAAAATTTGCAGACAATGTAAGTTTAAAGAGTGTTGCAGAAGATACAGCAGGTTTTACTGGTGCAGAGCTTGCTAACATCTTAAACGAAGCAGCAATAGTTGCAACAGTAAATGAACACGAATTAATAGAACAATCTGATTTAGATGAAGCTGTAAAGAAAGTAACAGTAGGATTACAAAAAACAAGTAGAGTAATATCTGAAAAAGATAAAAAACTTACAGCATATCATGAAGCAGGACATGCAATAGTTAGTAGATATTTGGAAACACAAGAGCCAGTAAAAGAAATATCAATAATACCAAGAGGTGTAGCTGGTGGTTACACAATGTATAAAACTAATGAAGATAAAAGCTATATTTCAAAAACAGAAATGCAAGAAAGATTAGTTGCTTTACTTGGCGGACGTGCTGCAGAAAAAATAGCATTAAATGATATTTCAACAGGAGCAAGTAACGACATAGAAGTTGCAACTAAAATTGCCAAAGACATGGTAACTGTATATGGAATGAGTGATGTAGTAGGAACAATATCTATAAATACAGAGCAAGATCCATATGAATTACAATTACTTGGAGAAAAGTATGCAGATGCAATAGGTGCAGAAGTAAAAATATTGTTAGATAATGCATATTTAAAGGCACAATCAATTTTATCAGCACATATGGATAAACTTCATGAAGTTGCAGAAACTTTATTAAAACAAGAAGTTATTACAGAAGAACAATTTGATAAATTTTTTGAATAATAATCTTTGAATAATAATTTTGAACAATAATTTTTAAATAATAAAATAGAGACGGCCTTTGTTGTTTAACAAAGGCTGTCTCCAATTCTTCTAAATGTATCAATTTTGAATAGTTCGCAACTGATAATTTTTGCCATTTAAATATTCTAAAATACCGCTATCTGTTTTAAAATTGAAAACGATTTTATAACTACATAGCATTTGGTGCTTTTTATTAAATTTTTTATTAATTTCATTATTGCCATATTTACCATCACCTATTATTGGGTGACCAATATGTGCAAATTGCGCTCTTATTTGATGAGTTCTACCAGTTTCTAATTTAATATCCAAAATAGAAGAATTTTCTTTTTCTTCAATAACTTTATAAGAAGTTATTATTTTCAAATATCCTTTTTTAGGAGAATCTGAAATGTATACCATAGATTTTTTTTTATCTTTAAATAAGTAAGAGATGAGAGTATCTTGTTTTTTATCTAAAATGCCATATACAGTTGCTTTATAATACTTTTCGATTTCCTTTTGTTTAAATTTCTCTAATAAGATAGACAAGGCCTTTTCATTTTTTGCAAACAAAACTATGCCAGTAGTATTTCTATCTAACCTATGGCATGGCTGGGCAAAGTTTTCTCCTTTAGACATGCAGTATTCTTTAACATATTTGGTAAGTGAATTAGAGTCTCCAGTAACTTCAATATTTTCAGGTTTATTAATGATAATAATATTAGAATCTTCATACACAATGTCCAAATTAAAATTATTTTCAAGCAGTTCATCAACAATAAAAACTTGAATTTCATCTCCTTCATAAATTATAACATTCTCTGAAACTCTTTTATTATTAACTTTAATATCCTTTTTCCTTAAAGCTTTGTATAAAGTATTTTGTTTTAAGTCAGGAAACTTATCAAATAAAAATGTATTTAATTTTTTTTCATTATATTTTTTATCAACAATTAAAATTTTCATGTCCTTATTATATAACACAGAATAAAATAAATCAATTCGAATAGAAATAATAAAGGGGGAATAAAAGTGAAGATTATAAAAATAAAAAAGAAAAGTCTTCTGAAGGCATCTATACTATTTTCATTCTTGATAATATTGCTAATAGGTTCTACATCTTTTGGAATGCAACATTATTATAAGTTAGATTTTTCAACAGGTTTAGTTACAGCTTCAAAATTAAACGTAAGAAGTGGACCAGGAATAAATTATAAAGTAATAACAACAGTAAATAAAAATGAATACATAAGAGTTTTTGCAGGAGTTGGAAATTGGTATATTGTTCAAGTAGAAGGAGATTACGTAGGTGCAGTTAGTAAAGATTATATAAAGCCGATTTATCCAACTTCATCAGGAACAGGAAGTTCGTCTGGTGGCACAACAAGTGGAAATAATTCATCTAGTGGCAATTCTTCTGCTGGAACATCAAATACAGCAGGGTTAACTGCTGATGAACTAGAAGTTTTTAATCTTATAAATAAACAGAGGGAAAATAATGGATTAGAGCCATTAAAAATAAATTCAGAAGTACAAAATGTAGCAAGAATAAAAGCAAAAGATATGGTGGATAACAACTACTTTTCTCATACATCACCAATATATGGCTCACCATTTAATATGTTAGATAATTTTAAAGTGTCATATAAAACGGCAGGTGAGAATATTGCTGGAAACTCTAGTAATAGTGCAGCAGTTACTGCTTGGATGAATTCAGCAGGGCATAAGGCTAATATTTTAAATAGTAATTTTAATTATACAGGAATTGGTGTAGTAAATGGTTCAAAATACGGAAAAATTTATGTTCAAATGTTTATAGGCAGGTAAACTATTAGGGACGGGGTTAAATAGTTTAATGGAAATATATTAATGTTTTGCATTATAGTAATCAATCCATTAAACTATTTAACCCCGTCCCTAATAGTTTAATTTGAAAATTATTAAAAAATGTGCTATAATATAAGTACATTCGTGTAGCATCCTAGCTATATGAAAAAATACATTATAACGGAGGATTTAGAATGTCTAATGCAGTTATTGTTAAACAGTGGAAAGCTGGTATGATCATTACAGGGAAAATGGATAACCGGAATTTAGGAAACGTAGAGAAGACGATTTGCTCTCAGCTGGAAGGAGTCGAATGCTTAGGCAACTTCGTCGATAAGAAAGGCAGATTCAGTGGCTATTTTATTAAATATAATGGCAAGCTGTATGAAAGCCACAGATGGAATGGATGCGGAACCGGGATGCCTCATGAGATGGAAGTTTCTGTTGTATTCGAAGAATATGATGGAAATGAAAATGATATTGAGGAAATTTCCAATTATAAGTACATCCTTGACTATTACAGACCAGATGAAGACAAGAAGTATAGTGAGGTATGGTACTATAAGGAAGAGGAACTGGATCTGGCCAAAGCACGACAGAAAGAGTTAGGGGAGCAATATGCTTTCCTCGAAAAGATTTAGTCATTCTAAAGCGAGCGGGAAGTTAATTTTCCCGCTCGTCTGCTTTTATAAAGAGTAAAAATAATTAATAAAATAACAAAATTTCATAATTTTTGTACATACCTCTTTACTTTTATATATAAATTATGGTAAAATAGTTACATTGAAAAAAAGAGAACTTAAGGAGAGGGTAGTAAATGGAAATAGTAAAATATGTAGGATTAGGAATATATTTAATAGTTTGTGTAGCATTAATAATAGTAGCAACTATACAAACGAAGGATAGTGAAGGTGCATCTGGAACAATTACAGGTTCTTCAACTTCAAACTTTTATGAAAAAAATAAAGGAAGGACAAAAGAAGGAGCCTTAAAAAGATTAACAATAATATTAAGCGTATTATTTGCAATATTAGCTGTTGCATTAGGAATAATATATGTAATATAGTTTATAATAAGATGTAGTAAGAACCTTACTACATCTTTTAAACTATTAGGGACGGGGTTAAATAGTTTAGTGTTTTTGCTCTAGTAAAGTCTAGCCTTTTTGGTTGTTAAAAAGGTTTACAATTATTTGCAAAATCGTCTGAGTCCGGAATTTTAGAACCGTCCCCAAAAGGAGTAAAATGGAAGATAAAGAAAAACTAATTTTAGATTTTATGAGTGAAGATAGCTATGTGCCAATGAAAGCAAAAGAAATAGCTGTTTTATTAAGTGTGCCTAAAAATGAGTATAATAATTTAGTACAAGTATTAAAAAAATTAGAGGACGAATATAAAATTCAAAAAAGCGGAAAGAACAAATATAGTTTAATTGATAATAAAAAGTTTGTAAAAGGAACATATAGAGCAAATGAAAGAGGTTTTGGGTTTGTAAAATTAGAAAATGACAATATAGAAGATGAGAGAGATAATGAGGAAGAGTTATATATTTCTAAAACAAATAATAAAAATGCATTAAATGGAGATACAGTTTTAGTAGAAATTTTGTCTAACGATAATTTAAAAGAACATAGAGAGGGAAGAATATTAAAAGTATTAAAACATGAAAAAGATACTGTAGTTGGAATTTTTACAAAAAGTAGAAATTTTGGTTTTGTTATTCCTGATGATAGAAAATTGGGTACAGATATATTTATATCCAAATCTAATGTTGGAAAAGCGAAGAATAATGATAAAGTTGTAGTAAAAATATTAAAATATCCTGAAAGAGGTAAAAATGCAGAAGGAAAAATTATAGAAATATTAGGAAAAATAGATGAAGCAGGGGTAGATATGTTATCTTTAGTAAAAGAATATGATTTACCTTATGAATTTCCAAAGCAAGTAATTAATGAGGCAAAAAGTATAAAAGAAGAAATAAGTAAAAAAGATATTCCAAATCGTTTAGATTTAAGAGAAGAGGAAATATTTACCATAGATGGCGAAGATGCTAAAGATTTAGATGATGCGGTTTATGTGAAAAAATTAGAAAATGGAAATTATGAATTAGGGGTTAGTATTGCTGATGTTAGTTACTATGTAAAGGAAGATTCTATGCTAGATAAAGAGGCAATTATTAGAGGAACAAGCATATATATGTTAGATAGAGTAATACCAATGCTTCCAAAAGAACTTTCTAATGGAATTTGTAGCTTAAATGAAGGAAAAGATAGATTAACTATTTCTGTAATAATGGAAATAGATAAAGACGGACAAGTTGTTTCTTCAGATATACAAAAGAGCATTATAAATGTAACAAAAAGAATGACATATACAAATGTTGCAAAAATTTTGAATTATGCAAATAAGGAAAAATTATCAAAAGAAGATATGAAAATAGTACAAGAATATGAGGCATATGTAGAGCATTTTAAAAGAATGGAAGAGCTTGCAAAAATACTTAAAGAAAGAAGAAAAAAGCAGGGTAGCTTAAATTTAGATATTCCAGAAAGTAAAATTGTTCTTGATGAAAATGGCTATGCAGTTGATGTTAAAAAGTATGAATTAACATTTGCAAATGAAATAATAGAGCAGTTCATGCTAACTGCAAATGAGGTAGTTGCAGAAAGATTTTTCTGGTTAGAAGCACCATTTATATATAGAGTGCATGAAGTTCCAGATGAAGATAAAATAAATGAATTAAATAAGTTTTTATATAATTTTGGTTATAAAATAAAAGGAAATAAAGATAATATTCATCCAAAGGCATTTGCAGAAGTAATAGAAAAAATAAAAGGTACTCCTGAAGAAAGAGTAATTTCAAATTTAATATTAAGAACTTTAAAATTAGCAAAGTATGAAAGTGAGAACAAAGGGCATTTTGGAATAGCAAGTAAATACTATTGCCATTTTACATCTCCAATTAGAAGATATCCAGACTTGTTTATTCATAGAATAATATCAAAATATATTGCTCAAAATTATAATATAAAAGATAAAGAAAAATATGAAGAGCAGGCAAAAAGGTATGCTGAGCAGTCTTCTGAAAGAGAAAAAGTTGCTCAAAAAGTAGAAAGAGATAGTGTAAGCATAAAAATGGCAGAATTTATGCAAGATAAAATTGGAGAAGAATATGAAGGAATAGTGTCTAGCATAACTTCTTTTGGAATGTTTGTAGAGTTAGAAAACACAGTAGAAGGGCTGATAAGGTTTGAAAACATGGGTGACGAATACTTTATATATGATGAGAACAATAAAATTTTGATAGGAGAAAAAACTAATAAAAAATATAAAATCGGTGACAAAGTACAAATAAGGGTCATAAATGCAAATAAATTGTTAAGACAAATAGATTTTGAAATTTGCTAAATGTAATATAAAATAAATTTATATAGAAAAAGAACCTAAGTAACTCATACCGCAAAAGGTATAGGCAAATAAAAAGGTTCTTTTTTTTGTAAAAATTTGGATATTTTACAATTTTATAACATTTATTAATTTGGTTGACTATTAATTTGACGAATGGTATAATTTGAATGATTAAAATGTCGGAAAATGACTAGATATTTCAAAAATAAACTATATAGAAATTTTAAGGGGATAAATAGTGGAGGGATAAAGTTGAAAAAAGTCGCTAGATTTATAAATATAATAATATTATTAACTTTACTATCTTATATGTTTATTAATGTATTTAGTAATCAATATTCATATGCTGCTCAAACAAGGGAAGATATGTCAGATAAGCTAAATAAATATCCAGGTTATGCAGAATTAATAAATACTTTAAAAGTAGATCATCCAAATTGGAATTTTACAATTTTTTATACAGGGTTAGACTGGAATGAGGTTATAAGAGAGGAATCAGCACATCAAAGAAACTTAATTTACTATACATATACTGGGGCATGGATTTGCCCTTCTTGTGGTGATACTAGGTACAGTGGTGGCTCATGGAAATGTCCATCAGCAGCTGCAATTAGCTATTATATGGACCCAAGAAATTCTTTAAATGAAAATTATGTATTTCAATTTGAATCATTATCTTTTAATAAAAAAATTCAAAACATAGAAGGCGTAAAGCAAATATTAAAAGATGTAAAATATATGCAAGGGGATACAATTACATATACAAAAACTGATGGAACAAAAGCGGTTATTAATAAATCTTATGCACAAATAATTATGGAAGCTGCAGAAGAAGCAAATATCAGCCCATATCATTTGGCTTCAAGGCTTAGACAAGAACAAGGAGTAAATGGTAATAGTGGACTTATAAGTGGAACATATGGTGGGTATGTAGGATATTATAATTATTTTAACATTAAAGCAAATGGATCTACAGAAGCAGATGTAATAAGGAAAGGCTTAGAATATGCAAAGGAAAAAGGTTTAACAAGCCCAGAAGAGTCAATTAAACATGGGGCAAAGTTTATAGTAGATGGTTATCTTACTAGCAAACAAGATACATTATATTTACAAAAATTTGATGTTGTAGAAAATGGCACAGGTTTTTATAATCACCAATATATGCAAAATGTTTCAGCATCAAAAAGCGAAGGTGTTGAAGTAAGAGATTCATATAAAGATTTAGGTTTATTAAATTCAAGCATTGATTTTATAATACCAGTATATGAAAATATGCCAGCTACACCATGCCAAGAGCCTGGAAACGCAAACACAGTAAAACTTGTTACTCAAGATGTAAAAGTAAAAGGTACTGAGGTACGTGTAAGAGCAGGACAAAGTACATCATCAGCAATCATTACAGAAGTAAATACATCAGATGTGCTATTAAAAATAGAAACAAGTTTGCAACCTTGTGACGGATATTATTGGGACAAAGTAGTACTTCCGGATGGAAGAAAAGGTTATGTAGCAAGGCAATATTTAGTTGATATACCAGATATTACAAATTGCAATGACAAAATAGTAACAACTACAGAAGTTAACTTTAGAAATGGACCTGGATTAGATGGAACGACGGTTTATAAAATGTTATCAGCAAATGTTAATGCTACAAGAATAGAACAAGGAAAATATAATTTAGATGGACATATTTGGGATAGAATAGTTTTAGAAGACGGTACGAAAGGCTATGTTGCAAGGGAATACATAAAAGTGCAAGAAACTCCAGAGTTTAAAGTAGAAGACACTGATATAATTGCAACACCATCTTTTTCAGTGGAAAATTTAAAAAAAGCAAATGAAGGAAAAACTATAGTTGTAAAAGATTCTAAAGGAGCTGTTGTAGAAAAAGGTGGTTTAGGAACAGGCTATAAAGTAAGTATAGATGAAAAAGAATATACAATGGTCAAGCTTGGAGATTTGAATGGGGATATTGAAGTAGATGTAATAGATTTAGCATTAATGAAGAGACATTTAACTGGTACAAGTAAGTTAAAAAATGAATATTTAGAAGCTGGAATATTAAAGTCTGATAAAAAAGATATTGATGTTGTAGATTTAGCTTTGTTAAAAAGACATTTAACTAATACACAACAGATAAGAATAGAACAATAGTAAGTTCGAATAAAGATAAAAAGGAGAGAGTTTATGAGAAAGTTAAAAAATGTAGTATTATTTATATTAATGGTTGCAATGATTTTTGCAATGGGGAATGTAGCATATGCTGCAAGTGCTAGTTTAAGTTCTTCAAGCAGTAGTGTAAAAACTGGAGAAACAGTTAATATAACAGTAAAAGTTAATTCTACAGAAGCATGGAATTTAAGTCTTACAGCTTCAGGTGGAAGTTTAGGAGGAACAACAAATGTAGCAGACGCAGCTAGTTCAGAAGTTACTCAAAATGTAATGACAGCAAGTTTTGTTGCTTCTACAGCAGGAAGCTATACAATTACATTAAGTGGAGAAGTAACAGGTTCAGACCTTAATAAAAAATCTGTAAGTGAATCTATAACAATTACAGTAACAGAACCTAAAACAGAAACACCACCAGAACCAGTAACACCACAACAACCAACAACACCACAAACAAACACGCAACCAGCACCTAGTACACAGCCTCAACCACAAACTCCAAAAACACCAACGGTAACACGTTCTTTTAAAGATGTAAATGAAACAGTATATGTATATAATACGGAATCTGTAAATGTAAGAGAACTTGATAGTGCTAGTAGTACAAAATTAGGAGGATTAAGTAGAGGAACTGCTGTAACGAGAACAGGTATTAGTACAGATGGCTCATGGAGTAGAGTAAGCTATAATGGTAAAACTGCATATATTTCATCAGATTATTTAACAAAAGATAAGCCAGCAGATGCAACTACAAATACAGTAACTAATGAGGTAATAACTACTATTGCAACAAATGAAGTTGCTAATACTGTTGTAAATAATGTATCAGGCACAGTAACAAATGAAGTTGATGGCGAAAATATAGATGATTCAGGTATACTAAGATTAAAATCTTTACAAGTAAAAGGTGCAAATATATCAGATGTATTTAAACCATATATATATGAATATACAATAAATGTAGCATCTTCAATAGATAAATTAGAAATTGAAGCAGAACCAAATATAGAAGGTGCAACAGTAGAAATAATGGGAAATGAAGGATTACAAGAGGGAGAAAATATAATTACAATAATGTTAAAATCAGAAGATGGACAAGTTGCTACATATCAAATTACAGCAAATGTTGGAGCAGCAACAGAAACACAAGATACAGGATTTGATTTAATGTATATTTTATACATATTAATAGCATTAATAGTAATAGTAATAATAGCAATAATAGTATTAAAAATAAAAATGAAAAATAGCGGTGATTATGACGAAGAAGACCAAAACTCTGATGACATAGCTAATAAATATGGAAAAGGCGAAGATTTTAACAATTCAAACATTTTTGATTATGATAAAGAGTTTAAGAATGATAATAGTGATTATATGGATATACAAAAAATGCAAGATAATACTAAAGACTATATGAATAATGATTATATGAAAAATGATTTTATGAATGATGACAATATTGATGAAGATGATAGATCATCAGGAAGAAGAGGCGGAAAACACTTCTAAAAAACGAAAAACGAAAAGTGAAAACATAAAACAAAAAGGTATAGAGTAATTTCTATATCTTTTTTATATAATGCCCAATATTAATATATTTATTTATTAGTAACATTTTGTGGGGACCAGCAAATTATAGATTGTAAAAAATTTTATTTATAAAATTTTTTAACAAGCTATTATGTAGCTGGGAGTTACTAATAAATAAATATATTAATATTGGGCAATTTTTTTAAAATATGATAAATTTTTCCAATACATCAAAAAAATACTAACGTAAAAACAATAAAAATCGACATAATATTATTATAAAAAATCAAAAAGGAGGAAAAATTTTTATGAAAAAGATTATAAGCATTGCAATGATTTTCGCCATACTATTTACATTAATATTTTCAGTTAAAGTATATGCAGACACATTAGATACTTTAAATATATCAATAGATAAAAATACAGTACATCCTGGTGAAAATATAACAGTAACTATAAATTTTGGTACAGATTTAACTGCATACACTTTTGATATTTATTACGATAAAAAATTAGTAGAATATGTTTCAGCTGAAGGAGCTACTCAAACAACACCTTCTGATGAAAAAGTAAGAGTATATTATTTAGATTCTACAGGAGGTTCACAACCAAGGCAAAGTATGACAGCTACATTTAAGGCAAAAACTGAGGGTATTACTACATCAAATCCAACAAACTTTAGAATAACGGCAGAAGGATTAACAAAACCAGATACATCTAAGTTCGATAATATTACAGATCCAAAGATACAAACTTTTACCGTAGAACCAATATTTGTAGACTATGCAATTTCATTAAATTATGAAGGTGATGTAATAGTAAATGAAGAAAAGGATATGAAACTTTTAGTATCATCAACAATGGGAAAAAATTATGAGCATGCAAGAATTGAAGCAAGTGCTACATCTGATGTACAGGGAACAGCAAAATTACTTGCAACAGATGGAGATGGACAAACGCAGTACGATATTATTGAAAGCGGATGGGGAGATCCTGCAGGAGAGCCTATAGGTGGTGAAAATGTTAATAAAGTATTAAATGTTAGAGGTTTATTCTCAAAAGCAGGAAATTATACAGTTACAGTAAAACTTATAGATAGAGATGAGTCAGATGAAACAATAGTATCTAAGGCATTTCAAATAGCAGTAAAAGAAAAAACTACATCTGGAGGAAATGGAACCCCTACACAAACACCAGGTCAAACAAATACACAAGGACAAACAAGTACAGGAACAAATAACCAAACACCAAGCACATTACCAAAAACAGGTGATACTATATATTTAGCAATTGTACCAATTATAGCAATATTAGCAGCTTCATATATATTTTTTAGTAAGAAAAAATAGCAAAACTAGATGATTTCCAAAAGAAATCATCTATACATAAAAAAATAAAAATATGTTACTTTAAACAAATGACGAAAGGAATCTATTTTTTATGGGAAAAAGAATATTAAAAGATAAAATTGAACAAAATAGAAGAAGAATAAGAGTTGTAATTTTATTGCTTATTTTAGTAATAAGTTCATACATGTTTTTTGGAATATATAAAGAGAGCAAAATTAAGTTAAAAGAAAATGACAATAACATAGCATTAGAAAAAATAACATATGAAGAAGAAATAGAACCAAAAGAGATTATTGTGCAAATACCTGATACGTATTTAGATTATGAAGTAACAGCAAAATTAGAGATACCAAAAATAAATTTAGAAACGTACGTGCTTAAAGAATATAAAACAGAAGGACTTGATGTTTGTGCTTCAAAATATTGGGGACCAGAGCCGAACTGTGTGGGAAATTTTTGTATAGCAGGGCATAATTATGATAAAGAAAGAATGTTTAATCATTTAATTGATTTGCAAATTGGAGATGAAATATTTTTAACAGACAATGTAAATGGAGAGCAAACTTATGCAATTTACGATATTTACAAAGTAAAGCCAAATAATGTAGCACCACTAAGTCAAGAAACAAATGGAAATAAAATAATTACCCTAATTACATGTGTAAATTATTCAAGAAATAGACTTATTGTACAAGCTAAAGAAATATAAAGAACTTAATAAACAAACTAAAGGAGTTTGAAAATGAGATATAAAAAAGTTTTTCTTATGCTTTTTATTATAACAATTATTAGCATTACCACAGGAATAAGCGTAAGTTATGCATTAACTACAGTAGAAGGAATTAATAATTTCCCAGATAGTTACAAACCATATCTATTGGAACTGCAAAAAAAGCATCCAAATTGGAAGTTCTATGCGTTATATACTAATTTAAGTTGGCAGGATGTAATAAATAGTGAAAATGTATTTGGAAAAAATTTAGTACCTAAATCATACTCAGATAGGTGGAAAAATACTGAAACTGGGAAATATAATGTAGAGGTAGATAAAGGTTGGGTAGATTCATCAAGAAGGGCAGTTGAATTTGCAATGGATCCACGAAACTTTTTAAATGAAGTAAGAATTTTTCAATTTGAGGAATTATCATATAATGAAAGTACGAATACTTTAGAGGGAATTGAAAAGGTGCTATATGGAACTGAATTTTATAATAGAATAGTGGAATACTTAGATTCTTCAGGAAATAATATAGTAACTACAAGCAAATATTCAGACTTAATACTATCTGCAGGAAGAAATTCAAAAGTAAGTACGTATCATTTAGCTTCCCGAATAAAACAAGAAGTAGGACCGTTTCTGTCACATAGTTCTATTAGTGGTAATGTAAGCGGATTTGAAGGATTATATAATTTTTATAATATAGGGGCAACAAGCTCAGCAGAACCAATGGGGGCAATAAAAAATGGATTACAATATGCAAAAGATGGTCATGGTGCTTCTCAAGCTACCAAAGACAAGTACTTAATTCCATGGAATAACAAACAAAAGGCAATAACTGGTGGAGCAATTTTTTTAGGTTCAAGCTATATAAATTTAGGTCAAAATACAATTTATTTGCAAAAATTTCATGTGGTAGATAATAATAATGGAGGATTATTTTGGCATCAATATATGACAAATGTACTTGCACCATATAGCGAGTCTAATATAATTTATAGTGGATATTCAAAAGCAGGAATGTTAAATAGTGCAATGTCTTTTGTTATTCCTGTATACAATAATATGAATGTTACCCCAGTAGAAAATCCCAATATATTAGAAAGCGATTTTACAAGTGATAATACGCAAGTATATGCAGATGTAAGTAGTGTGCTAAATATAAGAAGTGGACCATCAACTTCATATGAAGTGATTACATCAGTTGACAAAAATGCAATTATGACAAGAATAGCAAAGGGAGTACAAGCAGGAGAATTGTGGGATAAAGTGAAACTTTCAAATGGAATTATAGGCTATGTGTTTCACAGTTATTTAAGAGAAGTAACACAAAGAGAAATACCAGTAGAACAAATAAATATATCGGTAGATAAAACTAGAATAAAAAAAGGTGAAACAATAAAGCTAAATGTAGAAGTTCTACCACCAAATGCAACAAATAGAGCAGTAGAATACAACTCTACCGACAGTAATACCGCTATGATTTATGGAAATGGGTATATACTTGGAGTTAAAGCCGGAACGGTTGGAATAACTGTAAGGTCAAAGTCAAATAATGTTTCAAATACAATATATATAGAAGTGTATACACCTTTAACAGATATGCAAGTAAATGTGGAAAGTATAGCAATGCAAGAAGGGGCTAACTATACTTTAGAGCCACTTATAACTCCAGAGGATGCAAGTAACACAAATATAATATATAAAATAGAAGATGAAAATATAGCTTCGGTAGATGAAAGTGGAATTATAACCGCTCTAAAACAAGGAAATACAAAAATAACTTTAACTACAGAAGATGGAAGTATTACAAGAGAAGTGCCAATATTAGTAGTTCCAAGGCTAGAAGGAGTTACTTTTGATGAAAGCTTAACAATAGAAAATAATGAAATAACAGGTTGGGATATTAACGATTTAACAGTGAGCAGTGTGAAAGAAAAAATAACTACAAATTATACAATAGAAATATATGCATATAATGGTAATTTGCTAAGTGATGACCAAAGAATAGGTACAGGCTCAAGAATTAGATTAGTAGACGAAAATGGCAATATAAAAATGGAATATACGGTTATAATTTATGGAGATTTAGATTCAGATGGATATATTGATACAGCAGACTTATATATATTGCAAAGGCATATATTAGAAATAAAAAAACTAAATGGAATTTTCTTAAAAGCAGGAAATGTTAGAAGAGATGGAAAAAATCCTTCGTCTTCAGATTCACTTTTAATAAGAAGGCATATATTAGAACTAGAATTTATTAAGCAAGGGAGGTAAATTCAAAATTAGATTTTGAAGATAGAAAAATGAAGAAGCTTATTATTTTAGTTAATTTAATTTTATTTTTGGGAATAAATAAATCATTTGCTGTTACGCAAATTGGAATGCAAACTAATAAAGAAACAATACAAAAAGATGAAGAAATAGAGTTAAACTTGAATTTAAATGATGTTGCAAGTTTTACTATAGAAATGTATTTTGATGCATCAAAATTGCAATATGTTCGTGGACCAGAAAATACAAATGTAATGGGAAATAGAATTTTATATACGTGGGTAAGTGAAAATGGAGAAAATATGCAAAGTTTAGAAGCGGGTACTTTTGTGTTTAAAGGACTAGAAGAAGGAATGGCAACTGTAACAGCATCTGGAGAGTTTTATAATTCAAAGGGAGAAAACGTAGAAATAAGTGATAACTATATAGATATAAAAATAGGAAATGAAGTGCAAGGTACAGTAATATCACAGAGTAATATTTCGCAAGATGAAGTACAAATGTTATCAGAAGGTGATGTTAAGGATGATAATGCAAATTTGGCAATTTTAAGGTTAAACTATCCGGGAATTAGTCCGGAATTTAATAAAAATATAAAAGAATACTATTTAGTAGTAGATAATACAGTGCAAAATTTGGAAGTTGTAGCATTGGCAGAAAATAATGAGGCGATTGTTACAATAAGTGGAAATGAAAACTTGCAGATGGGAAAAAATACAATAAATATTATAGTAGAATCAAAAGATAAAACCAAAACAGAAAATTATAAGATTTATGTGACGAAAACAAATAATATAGAACTTGCAAACGCTAATTTAGAAACATTAGCAATAAGGGAAGGAACACTTACTCCAGAGTTTAATGCAAAGGCAACTAATTATAATGTAGAAGTAGCAAATAGTGTAGATAAGATACAGATTTTAGCCATTCCACAAAGTGAAAATTCACTAGTTAAAATAAATGGAAATAGTGTAATAAATGCAAATATGGAAATAAATGTTGGAGATAATAGATTAGAAGTTGTTGTAGTAGCACAAGATGGAATAACTATTAAAAAATATGAAGTAAATGTTCATAGAAGAAATGAAGTAGAAGAAACTAAAAATATGCAAGAGCAGGAAATTCAAGCTGAAAGACTATCTAGAATATTACAAGAAAATGAAATAGGCAGTGGAAATATAGAGAACATATTACAACAAGAAAATAATGTATGGATTGTAGTTTTTGTTGCTATGGGAATTTTGATAATTGCTATATATTTTGTAATAAAGAAAAAACGCACAAATAAGGAGAAATTCTAAATTGAATTTCTCTTTACTTATTTGATGGAGTAACATTAATAGTCTCGTTATTAGTATAAATAACCATTCCGTGGTTTGCTACCAGAGGGTTTTCTAACGTATTTAATTTTGCAATAATCTACAGGTACATTAGAAGAAAGCTTTGCCTTACTATGAAAAGCTGCAATTTTACAACAGCTGATAATTGTATCTATTTTAACTTCACTACCATTACATTTTAAAAGAACATGACTTCCTCTTATATCTTTAGTATGAAACCATAAGTCATCATTTTTGCCAAGTTTAGTGGTAATATAGTCATTTTGTTTATTATTTTTTCCAACAAAAACTGTAAAGCCATCAACCTTATAAGTTATAGGCTCATATTCACTATGTGCTTTTCTCTTATTTATTTTATTTTTCTTAATTTCAGAATTACTATTTTTTGGAAAATTGTGATAATCCTTTAAAATACTGTTTTCAGAAATTTCTTCGTAAACTTCATCAACATCTTCAGCAGAATTACAATTTTCAAGTTCATAAATAACACTTTCAATATAATCTAATTCTTTTTCAGTTTCTTCTTTTTGAATGCTTACAATTTCAAGCGTATTTTTTAATTTATGATATTTTTTAAAATATTTTTTTGCATTTAAAGAAGGCGAAATAGTTGTATCTAAAGGAATATCTATTGGCAAGTTATTGTTGTAATAATTTTCTAAAGTTATAGACTTAACATTTTTACTATCATCAATTTTGTATAAATTAGATGTAATAAGTTCTCCATATATGCGATAAGTATCCATATTTTCACATTCTTTTAATTTATTATTTATATTTTCAAGTTTTTTAGAAATCTTTTTTAAATTGGAAAGCATTAATCTTAATAAATCATTTCTATAACCTGTAACTAAATCATTTTCTTCTTTGTTAAAATAAAAATCATCAATAAAAAAGTTAATATCTAAATCATTATAGTTGTTGGAACTAGATATAGTAAAATCTTTTCCATCATTAATTAAAGAGCAAGAAGCTTTTCCATTTATAATATTTTTAATAGAATTATATAAAATTTCTATATCTTTATTAGAGTAGTTATCATCAGATATGCCTAATTGTGATAATTGATTTATAATAAAAGTTTTACTAATTCCAGTATAAGTATCAGAAATTGCTTTTGATAAATGTTCACTATGATCAAATGAATTTATAAAGTCTTCAAGAGAAGCAGTTGTAAAATCTAATTTATCTGAAGCAGGTTCAATATATGGGTGTGCAGGTAAAATATCTCTTGATGAATTTGAAAAGCTATCTAAATGCCTTAAGCTATCAATTATAACATTATTACTATTTAAAAGAATAATATTACTATGCTTACCCATAAGCTCAATAATAAGCTTTTTTTGTGTAAAATCATTTAGTTCATTATAGCCATCTAAATCTATATAAACAATTCTTTCCAAACCATTCATATAAATTTTAGCTATTTTAAAACCTAAAATATGTTTTCTTAAAACCATACAAAAGTTAGGTGCGACAGTAGGGTTTGGTTTAGAATTTGTTGTAAGGTGAATTCTGTAATTAGAAGAAATGTTAATATTTAAAGCATAATTTTTCCCATTATTATAAATGCCCAATATAACTTCATTTTTATTGGGTTCATAAACTTTATTTATTTTTCCATTAATTAAACAAGTATTTAATTCATCTATTACTTTTTTTGCTGTAATGCCATCAAAAGCCATAAATTTTCAATCCTTTCGTAATTTGTAATTATTTTGAGAAACCATAATATAAAAGAATTATTATTTTTAAGTTGAATTTTAACACAAAACAAAAAAATTATCAATAAAAATAAAAAATCTATTGACATTAAAGGATTTACTGACTTATAATACATTCAAAAGTATTCATCAGGAGGTTAGCTCGTAAATGAAAAAGAGTAATGTATATTATTCACTAGAAGACGAAAGTGATTATAACAAAATGAGCGATGAGGATTTAATAAACATTATTAGATCTGGGGACAAGCCTGCACTCGACTTTTTAATGTCTAAATATAAAGAATTAGTTAATATGAAGGTTAGCAAATACTTTATAGTTGGAGCAGAAAAAGAAGATATAGTACAGGAAGGATTAATAGGCTTGTTTAAAGCAATAAAAAGCTTCAAACCCAATAATAACAACTCTTTTAAAACTTTTGCAAATATGTGTATAGAAAGGCAATTAATAACAGCAATAAAATCATCTAATAGGCAAAAACATATGCCACTTAATTCATACTTATCATTAAATGTAGCAGCTTATGAAGAAGATGATGAATCTTCTATGCTAGATATATTTGATTCGCACCAAATAGAAGACCCACTAGATACAATAACTAAAAAGGAATATTATAAAAGTGTAGAATCAGCAATAAATAAGCATTTAAGTACTTTTGAAAAACAAGTATTAAATAGATATATTCAAGGAGAAAGCTATGTACAAATCGCAGAAAAGTTAGATGCTCCTGTTAAATCAATAGATAATGCAATTCAAAGAATTAGAAAAAAAGCAATAAAAAATATTGATGAAAATTAAAAGGACGAACCTTAATGTTAGTTTTGCAAACATGGTAAATGAACCGTAGTATTCGAAAAACAAGCACATTAGGCAGTCCTTTAATAAATGCTTTCATAGCTCAGTCGGTAGAGCGCTACCTTGGTAAGGTAGAGGTCACCGGTTCGATTCCGGTTGTAAGCTCCAACGACGAATCTGTTCGAACTTTTTATAGAACAGATATATTAAATACCATTCGATGGTATTTTTTTGTTTAATTTTCAGTATGTATTACAATATCTCCGAGTTTTGTACCGTTGGTCAAAACTCATAGGGGGTTAGGACTTATGGCAAAGCCAAAATTATTGAAATATATGAAGTTTTATGATATAATTTATTACGATTTAGCGAATAAGCTAATTAATTCTTATAATCTCCTTTGGGAGTTAAACATAAAGAAACACTAGCAACACAATAATTATTGAAGGAGGAAAATACAATGGCAAATGAATTTTTAGCAGTATCAGACGGAACATTCACATTATCAGAAACGGAAGCGAAAAATCAGTTTTATTTTTATCGGAATGATGAAGAAGTTTTAACTGATATAGACAGAGAACCGATGGATTTGTATCAAGCATACATTATGCGTAAAATGATGAATGGCGAAATAACCGATATGGTTATGAACGATATCTATTCAGAAACGTCTGATGATGGAAGATGTATTAGATTGACTATCTGCGATATCGGCGAAAGGCCAATAAAAAGCAACAATTCAACTGTCAGAGACAAACAACCCAATTTTATAAAGCGCTTGTTTAATAAAATCTTTGGGTAATACAATGAAAGGTAGAAAACAGCACTCTATCTGTTATCTACCTTTTATTGTTATTTTACAATTTATTTTCAGAATAGAAAAATTTTTAATTTTATTTGACTTTTATGAAATAACTTTGTATAATAAATATAGGAAATGACAATTCCACAAACGTGGTTTTGCCGAA
>CANQDO010000009.1 GCA_947593355.1 uncultured Clostridia bacterium
TGTTCCTTTACAAGATTGACATTCGATTACAATAGTCCGCTTCATAATGTCTCCTTATCCATTTTGTTATTACTGAAATTTCAGTAATATATTTAAATGTGGTACACTTATTATATTTCGCCGTACCCACGAATGCTATATATATTATATCATAATTTTACATAAAATTGCAAATTTTATTGACACTTCACGCATTTCAGGTTATTCAGGTTCTACGACTATTGAAATTGAACCGAAATAAACATCCTACCATTTAAATTTATCTATGATAATCTGCTTTATCATTTTCCCAAGAATTTGGTTCATAAACCGTTCCAACAAAACATAATTCACCTGTATCTTTGTCCCTAATTATGTATAAGAATGGTTTATCTATTTTTATTTCTTTTGGTTTAATAGAGTCATCAATTACGCTTTTGTCAGACATAACAAATGAAGTAACAGCTGCTGCTTTTATACCTTTCTCTGTAAAGTCAATATTTGCTTTATGCAAAGCATCACTAACAAATAATCCTTCAGTTGACATATTAGAAAAATCAGCTGAAATATCACTAAAAGCTTCTGTAATTCCTAAATTCATTAAATCATCTTTTAAATTTAAGTCATAATCAAATGAAAATTTTGGTATTGAAATGTCTACTCCATATTCTGTTTTAGATGCTAAAGTTGATTTATTTATAATTTCATTAAAATCTTCTGTTGTAAATTCTTTTATGTAATTTGTTAGATTGCTTTCTGGCATTATTGCAATAAATTCTAGTTGCATGTCATCATATTTTTCTAAATCCATTGTCAATGCTGTTACATTGTTATCTTCATAATATGATACACTATCGCTTGTTGTTTCTTTGTGCATCATTGTTGCTGTTATATTGCTTCCTCCCTCTAAATTAAATTTTTCTCCATAAGTTTTACTAGCATCAAAAGAATCTTCCCATTCCATATTGATAGCTAAGGCATTTATTAAAAGCATCTCTGTATTTGGATCTTGAACTATTTTATCTTCTATCATATTTTTTATTATTCCTAAAGTCTTATTTTCAATCCATTTGTTTATATTATTAGCATTATTGAAAGAATCGTAATTTACTTCTGCGTTATATTCGTCATTTAATATTTTTTTATAATCTTTTTTTACATAATTGGTGTAAGTATCTTTAATATATACCCCATTTGCTAAAGATAATATTTTATCAATGCTATTATATTTTGTTAAGCTTAAATTTTTTATTACATCTTCTATTTGAGATTTAGTAGTTCCACTTGCACCTTCATTTAGCATTTTTAGTGCATATTTTATTGATAAAGGACTATAAATCATGTTTTGCTTTTTATTTTCCATTTTTAAAAATTGTAAAGAAAAATCAATATCAGCTTGTCCAATTTTATTTCTTTCTACTTCACTATTATTCTGGGTATTATTATTTAATATTATAATAGTTACTAAACCTAATATAATTGCCACTATTGCAATTAAAATTATTACTGTTGTTAATTTTATTTTTATTTGCTTCTTATTTTCTTCCATTAATAAGATTCCTCCTTAAATATTATTTTGATTTGTCTCTAGCGCTTTATGTTACTTTTATTCCAGTATCAATTACCTTTTGTCCTATAAATAAGCTCCCATGTATTTTTCTTTCCTCCTTTCATATATATAATTAGAACTTTCAATCCAAAGATTCATTAAATCTATATTATTCATATTTTTCCAATCCCTTATTCTAATTATATTATTATCATAACATTATATTCAAAATATTACCACATATTGTTACTAATAATTTATCTTTTTTATTTTGGTTCTATAATATTAGTTTTGGTAGATAAAACTCCAACTATTGACATTGTAGCCTCTAGAGAAGTTACATTAAAATTGCATTAATTTCAAAAGCAAAAAACTCTGTATTTTAATTTTATCAACTAATACAGAGTTTTACTAAAATGGTGGCTTGAAGTGGAATCGAACCACTGACACGGGGATTTTCAGTCCCCTGCTCTACCAACTGAGCTATCAAGCCATAATTAAAAAAAAGCCTTATAAATAAAAATGGCGACCTGGAACGGGCTCGAACCGTCGACCTCTAGCGTGACAGGCTAGCGTTCTAACCAACTGAACTACCAGGCCATAAATTAAAAAAATTTAGTTGCCTAAATTTTTTTATTTAAAATGGTGGTCGCTATAGGGCTCGAACCTATGACCCCCTGCTTGTAAGGCAGATGCTCTCCCAGCTGAGCTAAGCGACCTTTTCTTTCGACGAAATTAAGTATACTAAATTTTCTCATAAATGTCAATACTTATTTAAAAAAATTATTTTTATTTGTGGGGACGGTTCCAAAATTCTAGAATTTTGGAACCGTCCCCAAATTCCGGAAATTTAGAACCGTCCCTCTTAAACTTAGTTTGCAATTTTTTTAAAATTAAGATATAATATATACGTTAATTTTTTTATCCTGTTTTACAGGCTAATGTATATACAATTGCAATAAAATAAATATTTTAAGGAGGTAATTTATGCGTTCTAAAAATTATGGATGGTCAAATGTAAATTTGAATTTAACAAAAGAATTTAATGAAGGAAATTTTGAAAAGTTATTTGAATACGCTGATGCCAACAAGTTAAATTTAATGAATGTGTGGTTAAGAGGAGATGGGATTAGCATAAGAAATGTATTACGGCTTGGGACTTCCCTATTAAATCATTTTCGCCTTAGCATTGCTTCAGGAGATTCCGAAAACTTAGCAGCATTTAAGTTAGGTGAATTATCTGGATATCTTGCATGTTTAAATTGTATTCAGCATGAAAACCACCAGAACGATTTTGCCAAAGATAAACTTGATTCAGCTAAATCTTGGTTGCCGGAAAATCCAACTTACTTTGAAGAAGTTATAAAATTGCTTTATAGTAATGGTATACTTTCCGCTCAAGAGTTATTAGATAAAGGATTTTCTTTTAATTTATCAGAATTAGAAATTGTTTTGCAAGCTTTAGTTGAAAACCAGTTAGTTTTTTGCTCTAAACTTAATGACAATTATTATTCTATAGCTGATATGGGAATTCGATTAGCTCATCAATTAACTGATTTCAATGATAATTCTAAAAATTCTCACCAAAGTAGCACTGACAAGAAATAATTTTTAGGAATACTGTATTAGGTAATATTACAAAAATAAATATGGAAATGGTATAAAAGAGTTTATTTATAAGTTTAAACCTTTATACCATTTCCATATTTTTATTCTTGTGTAATTGGATCGATAATATCATATTTTCTCTCATAATCCTTTGTATCTTCATATGCTTTATATACTTCCGACTTATTCTTTTTTAGAAAATCTATTATATTATATACATCAATCCAAATTTGGTTTACTCCTTCTTTTTGAGATTCATCAAAAATTAATTGCATTCCAAAATGAAGATGCGGAACATTTATATTGTTTACATTTTCTTTAGCACTATAGCCTGTCATTCCTAAATATCCTATTACATCTCCAGCTTCTACTATTTTTCCTTCTTCCATATTTTTAGCATAAGGATGATCTTTCCTCAAATGAGCATAATAATAGTATCTTCTTCCATCTAAACTTCTTATTCCTATTCTCCAGCCACCATACTGATTCCACCCAAGTGCTTCTACAACACCTGTTTCTACTGCAATAATAGGCGTTCCTATAGAACCCATTAAGTCATTTCCTAAATGCACTCTTTTATATCCATAAGACCTAGATGCACCAAAATCATTATAATGGCTAAATCCATAATTTTTTGCTATTGGCAAAAAAGCCTTTATACCATATTTTTTCTTATAAGTTTTACTTCCATCACTATTTAACGTTTCAATTTCATAATCACCTATAAATTGGTTTAAAATTGCATCATAACTTTCAAAATAATATGAATATAACTTCATATCTTTAGTAATTTCCTCTATGTGCTCCCCACTTCTTAATCTTTCTACTAAATTATCTAAATCTTTTTGTTTATATAAGCTAAAATTTCCTCCATATTTAGCTGCCAAATATGCTAGTAATTCTATCCAATTTAACTTTACTTCTTCATTTTTATTATGAGAATCTATATCTAATTTTGATGTTTTCTCCATTAAATCTAAACTTACATTATACTCAACCCATTTTATATATTTTTTCTCTTCTTCTACCTTTTCCTCTTCACTATTAGCAAGCACACAATAAATACAAATTGAAATTAGTGCTAATACAATTAAACATATTGATATTATTTTTATTTTATTTTTTCTTATATTTATTGCTTTTAATAGCATTATTACCCCTACTTTCAATAAAACTTAAATCTATATATTCATATATATTCAGTTTTTACATTTTAATGCTAAACTATTAGGGACGGGGTTAAATAGTTTAACACTATAGCACTAAATTAATTTCAGCTAAACTAATAGGGACGTTGTTAAATAGTTTAGTAAACTTAAAATATAATTATAAGAATAAAAAATTAATACATATATACTAAACTATTTAACAACGTCCCTATTAGTTTAGCTTATAGTATAAAAACATAAAAGTGTTAAACTATTTAACCCCGTCCCTTATAGTTTAAAAAAACACTTGATTAACATAGGTTAAACAAGTGCTTTCTCAATTTCTTGATATGAATTCATATATTTATATATTAACTCACAAATTATTTTTTGTTTACTTCGTCTTTTAAAGCCTTTCCTGCTTTAAATACTGGAGCTTTAGAAGCTGGTATTTTTATTTCTTCTTTAGTTTGTGGGTTTCTTCCTTTTCTAGCTGCTCTCTTTCTTACTTCGAAAGAACCAAATCCAACTAGTTGAACTTTTTCTCCTTTTACTAAAGTTTGTCTTACAACATCAACAAAAGCGTTTAATGTTGCTTCAGCGTCTTTCTTTGTTTCTCCTGTTTTAGCTGCGATAGCTGCGATTAATTCAGATTTGTTCATTTTAAATTACCTCCTAATAAGATTCATATGTAGATTCTTTTTTTCATCTACTACTAACATTATTCGCCAATGTTTTTCAAAATCCTTCTTTTTTTTCGTTTTTTCTTCTGATGAAACCTTTACCGCCGTATGTTTTCGTTTTTTCATTCCTTTTAAAGTCTTTTGTAGCATGGGTTTCAGAGCTTTGCATACAGTCCCATATTTTCTAAAATTTTGTAAATTTTATTTCCGCAAGGAAGCATTAATATTTCTTCCATCGAGAATATTTTTAATATTAATATTGATAACATATACACAATAATTGCCACCACTATTGATATTATTATAGACAATTTTCCTATTCCTATGCCACATAAAACTATAAAAGTACCATATGAGCACATTGACATCATTAATGTGGCAATAATAGGTTTTATAATAAATTTTGAAAAATTTAAATTTAATCTCAAATTTTTTCTTAATATGCAAAAACCAATTGTAAATGATATTGCATGGCATAATATTGTTCCAATAGATGCTCCTAGTATACCTATTTGACTTATTGGAATTAAAGTTAAATTTACAATAAGTTTCATACATACCCCTATTGATAATGCAACTGCAGGCGTAATTATTTTGCCTATTCCTTGTAATGCTCCATTTACTGTTTGCTCTAGAATCATAAATATTACTGAAATTGCACTTACACTAAATATAAGTGACCCTTCTGGTGCATTTGGAAATAATAATTCTAATATTTGTTTTGAAAATAATATCATACCAACCACACATGGTAATCCTATTAGAAGCGTTATAAGCAATGAAAATGTTACTCTTTTTTGTATAGTTTTATCATCACCACTAGCTTTTGCTGATGTTATTGATGGAACTAATGCGGTTGCAAATGCTATATTGAACGATAATGGCAATGATATTAAAGTATCTACTTTTCCACTTAATATTCCATATTGTTTTATTGCCTTTTCTTCACTCATAAAAGTTTTTAATCCTCTTACTACTGTCATTGAATCTATATTTCTATTTATAGAACCTAATATTGCACTAAGTGACATTGGAATTGAAACAAATAGTATTTTTTTTACTGTTCCTAATAAGCTTCTGGTGCCATAATTTCTTGAAGAAACTATTTCCTTTCCTAATTCCTTTCTTCTTATTGAATAATATATGTATAAATATAAAAAGCTTGCTAAAATTGCAAAAGTCGTTGCTAAATTTGCTCCTGCTGCCATTATAATAGTGTTACTTCCAGAACATATAGCTATAAATTCTACAATTAAAATTGTAAATACTGTTTTAAATATTTGTTCAATAACTTGTGAATTTGCAGTTGCCTGCATTGTTTCTCTTCCATTAAAAAATCCTCTAAATACTGATATTATTGTTACAAAAAATATTGCTGGAGATAGTGACACTAAACTTAACTCTGCTTCTGGGATTTGTAATAAGTTTTTTGAAATATACCCTGCACCGAAAAATAGTATTAACGTTCCGCATAAACCTATTACGGAAAATGTTGCTAAAGCTATTTTAAAAATTCTATGAGCACCCCTATAATCTCCTTTTGCAGTTCTTTCAGAAACTAATTTTGCCACTGCATTTGGCACACCCGTAGATGATAACGTAAGTAGTAATGCATATATTGAAAAACCTGCACTATATATTGCATTACCTTTGTCACCAAAGCCTTCTTTATTTGTTAAATACCACTTGTATATTAATCCTACAATTTTTATTAAAACCTGTGAAAACATAAGAGTTGCTACACCCTTAATAAAGCTCTCTTTTCTTATTTTTTTATGTTTTATAATTTTATCACCTGCTTTTTATTTAAAGTTCAGCAAAATATCAATTATAACTTTTTTCATCATACTTGTTGTAAAATATAACTTTTTCTCTATACTTTTTATTAAAATTTGCTCAAAACACTTGTAATTTTGGAGATTTTGTAAGATAATATATATGTATTATTATATATTTGAAAGCGGTGAAAATTTTGAAATTAATAGATAAGTTTTTAAAATTTTTAAAAACAGACAGAAATACATTTGCCACATATATATTAACTTTACTATCTATCTATTTTGTGGTAGATAGAGTTGTTGAAATTTTATTTATGATATTTACAGGTACGTCTATATCATATTGGCATCCTTTAATGTATACTTTCGCAATTGCATGCCCTATATTTGCATTTTTATTTTGCTTTGCATCAAAATTTGTAAAGTCAAATATGGATAAAAGTACCTTTTTTAATTTATATGTAATTGCACTTTATATAATTACTATTTCTATGGTAATTCAATATGTAAATGCGGGGCTTTGGATTGGTCTTATGTCTGTTCCAAATTATAAAACGATTGTTATGGAGTTTCCAGAGCTTATAAGGCCTGCTTTTTCAGCTATTGCATTTTACTTGCCACTCGCCACAGTACCATTATTATTTAAGTTCTTACATAACAAAGTTGGCGATACAAGGCTTTTACAAGAATCTATTTGGGATTACCCTGGAATTAGTTTATCTCATTCTAAAGAAGGTACAGGAGCATATGCATGCGAAACTTATCTTACAATAGATAAAGAAACTGGTAAAAAAGCAATTATTCCTGAAAATAGTAGGTTTTATCAACTACTTGTAGTTGGTCCATCAGGTTCTGGTAAAACTTCTCTTGTATTTGAACCTATTATTGCACAAGATATTGACAAAAAGTATTTCTTTAGAAATATAGCAAAGGAAATGGGCTATACTGCTATAAAAACTGGAATTGCAACTTTAAATTGTCCTTACACAAACGAATATATAAATCAAAATTTTAGCTTAAATATGATTTCACCTGTAGAATCAAAAATGGACTTATATAATGCATATATGAAGAAAATGATTTTAGGCAACTCTGGAAACGGCTACATATATAAAGATTTAGGTATAACTTATGTTTCTCCAGACTATGAAACTATTGGTCATATGATAGAAGTAGCAAAATGTCACAATATGTCTTACAATATAGTAGATCCAAATAATCCAAATTCAATAGGGTTAAATCCATTTATATATGATAATCCTATTCATACAGCTAATGTAATTAACTATGTATTAAAATCAATGTTCCAAAAAACAGTTGATAATACGGAAAAAGTTTATATGGAATCAACTACTTCTGATGCTATTGAAAATTTGTGTATTTTCTTAAAAGGTGTCTTCCCTACTCTAAATTCTGGAGATAGTGACTACTTACCAAACTTGGAAGATATATTAGGAATATTAACTGACTTTAGTAAAGTTCAACAAATGTGCGAAAAAGTAATTGCAGAATTTCCTGAATTAGCAGAAAAATATAAGGCTCAAATATTATACTTTAAAAACCATTTCTACGAGGATGGAAAAAGAAGAAATGAAACTGAAAAATATATACAACATGCTACAAATACTATAAATAGTTTACTAGAATTTCCTGGTGTAAAAAATATTTTATGTAATAGAACTCAAAATATAAATTATGATAATGCTTTAGCTAATGGAGAAATTACTTTTGTATGTACTAGAAGAGGTGATTTAGGAGCAGGAGTTCATAAGGCATTTGGCTTATTCTTCCTACAGTTAATGCAAAATTCCGTTTTAAGAAGACCAGGCAATGAAAACACTAGAATACCACACTTCTTATATATAGATGAATTTCCAGAATTTATATCAAGTGGTACAGAAGCAATATTTACTTTATACAGAAAATACCGTGTAGGAACTACAATTTCATCACAAACACTAGCACAACTTGGTAAATCAGATGAAAAATATAAACAAACTGTATTGGCAAACTGCATTAACAAAATTGTATTTGGTAATAATACAATTGAAGAAAATGAATGGTGGGCTAAGGAATTCGGAAATGTTAGAACATGGAAATTTAGCAACACTTATGATACATCTAAAACAGAATATGATCCAAAATACGGTAATATAGCATGGGATTGGAAATCACACTTTGTTGCAGATAAAATTCGTTCTTTACCATTTAAATCATGTGCATACAAGTACAGAACTAATACTGGTGGAATATTTGTTGGTGAAGGAAAATTAGACTTTATGCCAGCTAAATATAAAGAACAAAAAGAAGATAAATTTTATAGTTTTGATAAAGTTTCAAATGGAATTTCAGATGAAAAAATTTCTCATAAAAAGGTTAATACAAATCCTTCTGTATCAAACGATATGGCAGATGAAATAGACCCAATTAAAACAGATACATCTGATTTAAATTTATTTGATAATGATGATGCAATTATAATTAACTTAAAAAGAAGAGAAAAGAATTAAACTATAAGGGACGGGGTTAAATAGTTTAGCCAGCTAAACTATTTAACCCCGTCCCTTATAGTTTATATTCCAAGTAATTTTACTTCCACATCTTGCATTTTATATTTTTTAGTAGTCTCATCTAATTTAAACTCTGTTAAAGTTTTATCTAATGTTTCCTTATTTTGTCTTAAATCTGTTGAGAAATATAATTTAATTTTTGATATTTCTACCCTATTTACTACTATTGTTTTAAAAGTTTCTGCCATGTGCTTATCATCTTCGCATATAAAAATTAATTGTGGCATTGATGCAAAACCTGAATCTCCTGGTACAAAATTATCATAAAAATCTTGATATAGTCTCATTTTTTCTACTAATTTCTTTTCCCAGTCTTCTTCACGTCTTACTACCTCAAAAAGAAATTGTATTGCTTTTTTATTTTTAGTAAGCTTAACACTTCCGCCAGTAGCCTTAAATACTTTTCCTGCTTGTTTTGCTGTAATTGCTGGCTTTGGAACATATGAATCAAAAGCTTTTACTTTTCTTAAATATGCAATTATCGTTTGGTTTCCTGCTAGCCTCTTTTTAATCATTGGAACAGGTTTTGTATTGTCAGTAGGTTGCCATTTACATTCTACTTCTTTTGAGTTTAATAAATATTTACCCATCTTCTCCAAACAATAAATTCTATAAATTCCCTTGCCGTCTTCTGAACTGAAGTAATATCTAGTTAATATTTTTGATTTTACAAGTTGCTCTAATTTATTATTTAGTTTATCTTGAGATTTTATATCTTCTCCCTTCCATTGTAGTAACTGGAATATTTGCCTTGAAGTAATAAACTCAAATTCATTAACTAATTCCAATATTTTAAAGTGAATATCTGTTATATGACCTATGTTAATTTTGTGTATAATTTGGTTCATTGATACATAGCCGTCTTTACCATCAAAAGTTTTTATTTCACCTTCTCTAATTGCAAAAGGTGATACTTCTGCTTTTATTTCGTTATCTTCTACCATAAATTCTACC
Source organism: uncultured Clostridia bacterium (assembly GCA_947593355.1). Taxonomy (GTDB): domain Bacteria; phylum Bacillota; class Clostridia; order TANB77; family CAG-508; genus UMGS1663. The sequence continues at coordinate 10,270 of CANQDO010000009.1, forward strand.
TCCAAAAAGACATTTGTCTTTTTAAACTATTAATAATTTAATTTTCTTTTTCTCTGGAATTATTTTTCGAACAAATACATTTACCTCTTGCCCATATTCGACATTTTCTTTATATTCTGCAAGACCAACTAAATTCGGCATTAGCTCTATAAATATTCCATTTTTATTCTTTTCCGTTTCTCTTACTATACCTGATACAACTGAACCTTCCTCGATTTTCTTTGCGTTTTCTTCCCATGTTCCTAAAAGCTCTTTATATGAAAGTATAATTCTTTTGTTCTCCCTATCTATAGATTTTACCATAATTTCCACTTTTTGTCCAATTTTTAGTCTTTCAGCTGGACTTTTTATTCTTGCAACAGAAATATCTTCTATATGTAAAAGCCCTACTATGCCTCCGCCTATCTCTACAAATGCCCCATATGGCTGAATGCTTTTTACTATACCGTTTACAATGTCACCCTCTTTTAAAGAATCTTTTACCCACTCTAAAGCTTCAGTTCCAACTTCTTTTCTAGATAAAATAAATTTGTTATTTGATATTTCATCTTTTACTTTAAATTGAACATATTTATTAACCTTACTTACACATATATTGGGCTTTGGAAAACCTGTTTCATCTACATTTACTGCTTCTATTTCATCTCTTGGTATAACTCCTGTTATGTTGTTTCCAAAATCAACATGTAAGTTATAACTATTATCACATTTTTTTACAATTCCTTGTAAAATTGTTCCTTTATGCATTGCACTTTCTAAATATTCTTTAGACATTGGTCTAAAATTTTCTTTCCATCCCTCTGGCTCAAATCTTTGGTATTCCACTATTTTATCTCCTTTTCTTTTGTTTTTATAATTATATATTTAATTATTTTTATTGTAAATAGAGTTTTTTAAAATTGTATCTACCTCTTTTTCGCTTAAATATCTCCATTGTCCTAATTTTAAATCTTTTACGCCTAAGCTCCCTATTTTACTTCTATGCAAAGCTAAAACTTTCCTTCCTACAGCTTCGCACATTTTTCTTACTTGCCTATTTTTCCCTTCATGTATTACAATTTCTAATCTTGATATATTTTTTTCAATATCAGTTTTCAATATTTTTACTTTCGCTGGTCTTGTTATATACTCTTCTTCATCATTTAAAATTTTCACACCATCTCTTAATTTTTGAACTTCCTCGTCTGTTATAATACCTTTTAAAGTAACTGTGTAGGTTTTCTCAATTTCATGTTTTGGATGAGTTACTTGGTATACAAAGTTTCCGTCATTTGTTAAAATTAATGCTCCAGAGGTATACATATCTAACCTACCTACTGGCACCACTCTTTCTTTTACCTTCACTAAATCTAGCACAGAATCTCTATTAAATTGATCTTTAGCTGTTGTTACATAGCCTATAGGTTTATTTAACAATATATATACTAAATTATTTTGAATTTTGACCTCTTTATCTTCAAATTCTACTTTATCTTTATTTGGCACAATTTTAGTTCCTAATTCTGTTACAATTTTGCCATTTACTTTTACTTTCCCTTGTACAATTAATTCTTCAGCTTTTCTTCTTGAAGCAATTCCCGCTTCTGCCAAATATTTTTGTAATCTAATTTCTTCCAAATAAATCCTCCTTACTTGTAAAATATTAATTTATATTTTTATTTATTAACATTTTGTGGGGATCAACAAATTATAGATTGTTAACAAATTTTATGAATATAAAATTTGTGTTACAAGCTATTATGTAGTTGGGAGTTAATAAATAAAAATATAAATTAATATTTTACAATAATTTTATTTTTCTAGATCATTTAAAATATCCTTAAAATACTGTGGTAAATCTGCCTCTAACTTCATTATTTTATTAGTAGTTGGATGTTTAAACTCTAGCTTTTGAGCATGCAAACATTGACCTTCTACTCCCCATTTATTTTTGCCATTAGAATAAACCACATCACCAACAACTGGATAACCTATTTCAGATAAATGTACCCTTATTTGATGAGTTCTACCAGTTTCTATATTTACCTCTAACAAAGTATAATTATCATACCTTTTTAATACTTTAAAGTGAGTAATTGCCTCTTTTCCATTCTTATTTACTGCCATCTTTTTTCTATCTTTTGTACTTCTTCCAATAGGCATGTTTATAGTAGCCTCATTTTCTTTAACTACTCCTCTTACTAATGCAATATATGTTTTTTTAACTTCATGATTTTTTATTTGTTCACTTAAATTAATATGTGCTTTATCATTTTTAGCTACAATTAATAATCCAGATGTATCTTTATCTAACCTATGTACTATTCCTGGCCTTATTTCTCCACCTATGCCAGAAAGACTATCTTTACAAATTGCCATTATTGCATTTACTAAAGTTCCGTCTGGGTTGCCATTGGCAGGATGAACTACTAACCCCTTTGGCTTATTTACAACTATAATATCATCATCTTCATATATTACTTCAATTGGAATATCTTGCGCCTCAAGTGATATTTCCTTTGCTGGCTCTAACTCTATTTGTATTTTATCTCCTACTTTTACTTTATATGAAGGCTTTTCTATTTTTCCATTTATAGTTATTTTATTATCGTCTAAAAGACGCCCTACTGCAGTTCTCGATATATCTGTATTTTTACTTATAAAAGAATCTAACCTTATATCATCCTCATCCGCAATTATTTGTTTATTCATTTTATCCCCGTGATTTTCCTTTCTTTACTTTTTTCCTCATTTAAATTTACTTGTTCTTTTTTATCTATTTATTCTTTTTTACTTTTAGGCCCATTTAAATCTACTTGTTCTTTCCTCTTTTCTCTAGTAAACTGTCCGCTTTGTATTTTTGAAAAGTCCATAAATGTACAAATGGCAAACAATAATAATCCTACAATTATAGCACAATCTGCTATGTTAAATATAGGAAATCCATTTATTATATTTCCTATATCTATATAATCCACAACGCCTCCATAAAAAACTCTATCTATTAAATTACTTGCTCCGCCTGCTAACACCATGCCTATATACACTGTTCTTTTAATATCTATGTTATTAAATTGCCTTATTACAAATAGTACAAGTATAAACATTACGAAAATATCCATGGCTATAGTTGAAAATATATTATCTTTGTTTACTCCAAGCGCTACACCTGTATTTTGATGATATGTCAAATTAAAAATCCCCAAACTCAAATCTTGCTGTGCGAAATTATTCATTGCCACAATTTTTATAGCTTGATCAATTCCTAATATGACTAATATTATTACAATAATTAAAATTACTTTTTTCTTCATATTCCTCCTAATTATCTGCAACTAATCTTTCGTAAATTACAAAATTGTCATCTTTATATAATTGTTTATAATCATCATTTCTTGATAAAAATAAATTCAATTTTGCATTGTTTACACACAATACATGTGTAATATCGTATTCTTTAAATTTATTTTCATAATATGTGCCTATTGTAGATATATTAATGTAGTCAGAGAATATATCTCTTCCTTCATATTTTCCATCTGCATTTTTCGTTCCATTATATTCAGGAGCATATAAATCCGCTCTAGAATCTATAAATACTGGAATTCCTCTAAATAATAAATAGCTTCCATAGTTATATTCATTGTATATTCTCATGTTTTCCAGGTCTAAATTTTCTATAATCCATGTTGCTGCAGATACAGGGTATGATGCTGTATTTATAAATTTTTGGTTCCTCTTAGGGTAAAATATTATTAATGAAATAGTACATGCAAGTGCTATTAAACATATATTTCCCAATATTTTTTTAGAAAAATACTCTTCTATTTTTTTGTATATATCTTCCGCATATTTATTTATTAATTCAACGACTAGTTTTTCAAATATAAGCCCACCTATTATTACTAATAATGCTACTTGTCTTCTCGACATAAATGCCATAAATACTAAACCTGCAAGCATAAATGTATCGCTTAATTTTATTTTTGTGTCTGTAAATATTAATATAAGTAAAAATAAAGTTAATACAAACATTGTTTGCTTATCGTTATATAACGTTAGTGGTAAATGTTCATTTATACTTTGGGTAGTATTTCCTTCCATTGTTTTTGCTAAATATGTATATGGTGTATCTCCTGCTGGTGAAAGTAAACCTGTAAATACGCATATTACCATAACTAAAACAAGCCACCTTACAGCTTTATTTTTTGTTACTTTTATTTTATATGGATTTTCCCTCATTTTTTCTGTTTTTTGTTGTATTTTTTCTAATTTAACTTTTTCATTCTGTACCACTTCTTCTTGCTTTTCTATTGCATCTTTTATATTTCTTTCTTGCTTTTCTATTACATCTTTTATATTTTTTTCTTGCTTTTCTACATTTACTTCGCGTTTTTCTACGTCAACATTTACTTCTTCTTTTGCATTTTCTCGTTGCATTTCTACTCCATTTTCCGTTTTTTCATCTATGTTAGCATACTTCTTTTTTAAAACAAATAATTTGATTTGTTTTAAAAGTAATGATAATTGCGCAATTATATGAATATCTACAACAGATACTATCAAATATTCTGCTACATAAGGTAAAAATAGTACAAAGAAAAATGGCCATGTAGCAACATGAGTATTTGCAAGTATTATTGATATTATAACTAAACCTACTAAATATCTTTTCTTTTTGCTCTGTAAAAAATTTTCTATAAACAATACCACTAATGAAAATAGTATGTATGAAAGTAGCTGTGCCCTAGCTGCTATGAAATCTTTTAATAAATACATTACTGCTATTGTTATTATAAATGGTATTAAATTACTTTTTGTTAGCTTAACCCCTATTCTATATAGTAAAATTCCTAAAATACAAGCTAAAATTATAGTTGATAAATATATAAATAACATACCAAAATCAGTATTATTTATGGTATGTGCTATTTCATAAATAAACGTATTTCCACTACCAGTAGTTTCAGCTCCTGCTTCTAATATTTCATTTACATTAGCATCTTCTGGTAAATTATTATATTTCTCTTGTGCCTCTCTTTCCTCCCTAACAAAACTTAGGTCTTTTAAAAAGGCACCTACATTATTTCCGGCTTCATATATATAATACATTCCTAAATCATAAGCCCAATGTGGATATGTATATGGCAAATCTTCGTGCCATGAAAAATGGTCTTTCATATCTACACCATTTTGCGAAATAGACTCACCTACTTTTATTGTATAGTATGTATCATTTTGTAATGTTATTGGTGAAATAGCAAAACAAAACACTATTATACACATAATTGCTATTATATTAAAAATTGATTTTTGTTTTTTTGGCTTCATATAAAATTCCATTCCTTTCTTTTTTGGACGGAAGAAAAAATACAAATTTTTTCCTCCGCCCGCAAAGTCTCCAAAATCATTCTTATTATAGAATTTTTGTTGCTTATAGCAAATACTACTAATAAAATTCTTCCCCAGTTATGGCTTCAAATGCTTCAATGTACTTGGCAGATATAATATCTATTACATACTTCGGAAGCTTTGGCGCAGGTGGCTTTTTGTTCCACTTAATGCTCGTCAAATAGTTTCTTAAAAATTGCTTATCATAACTATCCTGTGGCCTTCCAACCTTATAACTTTCTACTGGCCAAAATCTGCTACTATCAGGGGTTAATAATTCATCTGCTAACACCAATTTACCATTCTTATCTAATCCAAATTCAAATTTGGTATCTGCAATGATAATGCCTCTGTTTTTTGCATAATCTGCACACATAGAATAAATTTCTATGCTTTTATTTCTAACTTCAGTAGCAAGTTCTTCCCCAATAAGTTTTGCAGTTTGTTCAAAAGAAATATTCTCATCATGCCCTTTTGTAACTTTAGTTGTCGGTGTAAAGATTGGCACCGAAAGCTTTTCAGACTCTTTAAGACCTTCCGGTAATTTAATGCCACATATTGTACCATTTTCTTTGTAGGTTTCCCATCCAGAACCAGTGATGTACCCGCGTACTATACACTGGGTAGGAAGCATTTTAAGCTTCTTTACCAACATACAGCACCCTTCGTATTCATCATACTGTAATTCTCTCGGCATATCTGCATCTCTTATAGAAACTTTATGATTTGGAATAACTTCTTTGGTGAGATCAAACCAAAATGCAGATAACCTGTTTAAAATACTACCCTTAAACGGAACCATGTCAGGCATAACAACATCAAATGCTGAAATTCGATCAGATGTTACTAATACCAAATAGTCCCCTACATCATAGATATCCCGAACCTTTCCTTTGCCAATTTGTTTCATCACTCTCTCCTTGCTTTCTCCTTTCAAAAGTATTTGCTTTATACTCATTAATACTTTGAGTATGTTCTAAAGCGTTAATTATTAAGTAATGATATTTTATCACCTTTTATGTAATTAGTAAAGAAGGGGACGGAGAAAAAAATCCGGAAATCGGGGACGGAGGAAAAAATCTGGATTTTTTCCTCCGTCCCCGATTTCCGGATTTTTTTCTCCGTCCCCGTTTTAAGATTTTAATATTCTTATTGAATTTAAAACTGTAAGTAAGCTAACTCCTGTATCTGCTACAACGGCAAGCCACATTGGTGCTATGCCTACAACTGCAAGTACTAAAACAATAGCTTTTACTAATAAAGAAAATGATATATTAAATTTTACTATTTTCATCGTTTTTCTAGCCACTTCTATTACACTTGGTATTGTACTTATTTTATTAGAAATTAATATTCCGTCTGCTACAGAACTTGCTATTTCTGTGCCTTCTCCCATTGCTACTCCAAAGCTAGCCCCTGCTAAAACAGGACTATCATTTATTCCATCACCTATAAATATAACTTTTCCCTTATGCTTTATTTCTCTTACTTTCTCTAATTTTTCATTTGGCAATAATCCTGCACAAAATTCAGTTATACCTACTTGCTGTGCAATTTTTTCAGCTGATTTTTCGTTATCCCCTGTTAGCATTATAACTTCTTTTATTCCATGCTTTTTCATATTGCTTTTTAAATTTTCTAGCCCTTCTCTTACTTCTTCTTTTAATGTTACATAGCCTTCTATTTCTCCATCTACTACTAAATAAATTGCATTTTTTACTAATTTATCATATGTTACATCATATTTTTCTAATAATTTTTCATTTCCAAATAGTACGTCTTTTCCTTCTATTTTTCCATATAATCCATGACCTGATATTTCTTCATAATTATCTACTCTTTTACTTATTTTTGCATCTTTCTTTTCTGCCTCTTTTACTATTGCTGTTGATATTGGATGATTTGAATTTTTTTCTAAATTGTACATGTACTGCACCATTTCTTTTACTGGTATTTTTCCTTCTGCAACTAGTTTATCAACCTGCATTTTTCCCGTTGTTATTGTACCAGTTTTATCAAATGCTACATATTCTGCCTGTGCTAAATCTTCTATATGCTTTGTGCCTTTTATTAACATGCCTTTTTTAGAAATTCTTCCTACACATGAGAAAAATGCAAGTGGAACTGATATAACTATGCTACATGGACATGATGCAACTAAAAATACTAACGCTCTTCTTAACCAAATAAGAATATCTTGATTAAATAATATTGTTGGCAATAACCCTATAATCATTGCTACTACCATTATAGCTGGTGTATATGCTTTTGAAAATTTAGTTATGAAATTTTCAGTTTTACCTTTATTGTTTGTGGCTTCATATACTAAATCTACTATTTGTGAAGCTGTTGAATTTTCTAAATCTTTTGTTACTATGCATTTTAGGCTACCCGTTAAATTTATTTCTCCTGATAATAAGTTATCGTTTCCACTTACTCTTTGTGGTTTACTTTCTCCTGTAATATTTGATGTATCTAAAGTTGATTCTCCATCTATGATTTTACAGTCTAAAGGTACCATTTCTCCTGGTTTTATTAAAATCATATCTCCCGGTTTTGCTTTTTTAGCATTAACTACTGTTACTTCCCCATCCATTAAAATATTTACATTTTGTGGTTTTATTTCTACTATATTTCTTATACTTTTATTTGAGTTTTCTACTGCTTTATCTTCTAAAAATTCCCCTAATGCAAATAGTAATACTACCATTGAACTTTCAACAAAATCACCTAATACAAAGGCAGAAATAACAGCTATTGTCATTAGCGTTTCTTCTTCAAAATTAAATGTAAAAAGTCCTTTTAATCCATTTATTAATAATTCATAACCAGAAATACCTATAACTGCTATATATATGTACATTTTATATGGTTCCAATAGTGGTATAAAACCTATTATGAATAATATTACTGAAATTATATATAGTATTATATCAATTTTTGAAACTCCTTCTTCGTGAGTATTTATCTCTTTCTCATTATGACCTTCATTATGTTTTTCATTGTGTTTGTGAAGATGCTCTTTCATTATTTTTCCTCCTTTATATGCTCTAATGCCATCCTAATTATTTTATCTACATGGTCATCCTTTAAACTATAAAATACTTGCTTTCCTTCTTTTCTATACTTTACAAGTTTGCTATTTCTTAACATTTGTAATTGATGCGACACGTTCGACTGTGTTAAATTTAATAATTCACATAGGTCGCACACACATAATTCGTTATTTAAAATTGCACATATTATTCTTAACCTTGTGGAGTCTGAAAATAGTTTAAACATATCTGCCATATCTATTATTTCTTCTTCACTTGGCTCCGTTTTCTTAACCTCATTTATTTGATTATAATGAGGACAATTTTCCCCACATATATAATTTAAATTTATTTTTTCCATATCTTCCCTCTTTTACTATATATTCATGCTTTTATATGAATATATGATTACTTATTCATATATTAACACTACTATTTCTTGTTGTCAAGGGGGACGGAGAAAAAAATCCGGAAAATGGGGACGGAGGAAAAAATCCAGATTTTTTCCTCCGTCCCCATTTTCCGGATTTTTTTCTCCGTCCCCGTTTCTTATTTAGTTTTTTTCTTAGCCGTTACTTTTCTTTTTCTAGTTGTTCTTTTCTTTGTTTCTATATTTACATTATCCTCTGGACTCCATTTTTCGCCCTTTTTAGGTTTATTCCATGAAATATAATTACAACTTTTAGGATTATTTTCACAAATATAATAATTTTTTCTTCTTCTTGTTTTTCTAACTTGTACCTTTCCCCCACATACAGGGCATGGAACATCTATAGTTTCATAAATTGGTTTTGCATTTCTACATTCTGGATACCCTGGACATGCTAAAAATTTTCCATACTTACCGTATTTAATAACCATCATTCTTCCGCATTTTTCACAAGGTACGTCTGATACTTCATATTCTAACTGTACATGTTCTAATTCTTTCTCAACTTTGTCCAATGTTATTTTAAATGGAGCATAAAATTCTCTAATAACTTGCTTCCATTGTTGCTTGCCTTCTGCAACATTATCAAATTGCTCTTCTATTTTTGCTGTAAATTCAACATTTATAACATCACTAAAATTTTCTACTAATAGCTTATTTACTACTCTTCCTAGGTCTGTAGGTTTTAATTGTTTTTGTTCTTTTTCTATATATCTTCTTTCTAAAATAGTTGTTATTGTTGGAGAATAAGTACTTGGCCTTCCTATTCCCTTTTCCTCTAATGCTTTTACTAAACTTGCCTCTGTATACCTTGCTGGTGGTTCAGTAAAGCTTTGCTTTGGCTCTAACTTCTTTTCAATTACTTCTTGATTTATTTCTAATTCTGGAATTACGGTATCTTCGTTCAAACTTCCCTTTTTGCTTGAATCAGTTTGTTTTGAATCATCAGATTCCACATATAAAGTCATAAATCCTGCAAATTTAAGAGTCTGCCCATTTGCTTTAAAGTTATATTCATTTGCTTTTATATCCACTGCAACTGTATCATATACAGCTGCTGACATTTGGCTTGCTATGAACCTATTATATATTAATCTATATAATTTATATTGATCAGGTGCTAATGAATCCTTTATACTTTCTGGTGTTAATTCTATATATGTTGGTCTAATACCTTCGTGTGCATCTTGTGCATCTTTGTTACTTCTATAATACCTATTTTCATAATAATTTTCGCCATAAGTTTTATATATATGTTTTTTAGCAGCTGCTCTTGCTTCTTCTGAAATTCTTGTTGAATCTGTTCTCATATATGTTATTAATCCAACAAAGCCTCTATTCTGCACAGACACACCCTCATACAAACCTTGTGCAACAGACATTGTTTTCTTTAATGTAAAACCTAACTTTCTTGATGCTTCTTGTTGCATTGTACTTGTTGTAAATGGAGGTGCTGGTGTTCTTTTCTTTTCACTCTTTTTAACATCTGTTACAATATATTTGGCTTTCCCAAGTCCTTTTAGAATTACATCTAGCTCTTCTTTTGAATGTATTTCTAATTTTTTTCCATTTTTACCATAAAAATGCGCATCAAAAGTGCTTTTAGACTTTTCATCTAAAAGTGTTGCATATATATTCCAATATTCCTCTGGTATAAATTTTTCTATTTCTTCTTCTCTATCTACTATAAGCTTTACAGCTACAGATTGTACTCTTCCGGCAGATAGACCTCTTTTTACCTTTTTCCATAAAACAGGACTTATTTTATAACCAACTATTCTATCTAATACTCTTCTTGCCTGTTGAGCATCTGTAAGATTCATATCTATCTTTCTTGGATGTTTCATGGATTCTTGTACTGTTTCTTTTGTTATTTCGTTAAAAGTTACTCTACATATTCTATCTTCTGGAATACCTAATATGTAAGCTAAATGCCATGCAATAGCTTCTCCCTCACGGTCAGGGTCGGTTGCAAGATAAACTTCTTTTGCACTATCTGCATCTTTTTTCAATTCTTTTATTAAACTTGCTTTTCCTCTTATATTTATATACTCTGGCTCAAAGTCATTATCTAAATTTACCCCTAATTTTGATTTTGGTAAATCTCTGATATGCCCCATTGAAGCAACTACTTTTGTATTTCCACCAAGGAATTTTTTTATTGTATTAGCTTTTGCAGGTGATTCAACTATAATTAATTTATCAGTCATGTTATACTCCTTTTAAAAAATAAAATTATTTTTGAACTGCTTTTATTTCATTATATATCTTTTCCTGTACATTTAAAACTTTAACCTTTTCTGCATTTTTGCCCATTTGCTCTAAACTTTTTTGGTTTTTTACTATATTTTTTATTTCTAAATCTAACTTTTCTGCAGTTAAATCTTTATCTAATATAATTTTAGCAGCTTTAACGTTTTCTAAAACTCTTGCATTATATTCTTGATGATTTTCTGTAGCAAATGGAAATGGTATAAATATTGCTGGCTTTCCCACATTTGATACTTCTGTAATTGTCATTGCACCACTTCTACATACTAATAAATCTGCTGTATTTAATATTTCTTCCATATTATATATGTATGGTACTATTTTAGCATGTAGCATATTATCTATGTTTATACCTTCTTTTTCAAAAGTATCTTTTATTTCTTCATAGCCCGAATTTCCAGTTGCCCATAATATGTTATATTCTTTATTTTTGTTTTCTTTTATAATTTTTACTAAACTTTCATTTATGCTTTTGGCTCCTTGACTTCCACCATAAGCAAATACTAATGGTAGCTTGTCTTTAAAACCTAACTTCGTTTTTATTTCTGATTTTTGTTCTTCAGTAATTTGTAGTTTTTGAACCTTCGTTGGGGTTCCTGTAACTACTACTTTTTTAGCTTTTGGAAGCCTTTGCTTTGCTTCTTTAAAACCTGTAAGTATTACATCTGCTTTTTTTGATAACACCTTTACTGCCATACCTGGGAATGCATTACTTTCATGTAAAACTAGTGGCACATTGCATTTTTTTGCTGCTGTTCCAACAGATACGCAAATGTACCCTCCTGTTCCTACTACTATATCTGGCTTAAATTCTTCTATTATTTTTTTTGCCTCACCTATTGATTTAATTGTTTTATATAATCTTTTTAAGTTATCTATACTAATATTTCTATTAATTCCATAAGCATCAATTGTTTTTAATTCATACCCTGCCCTTGGAACTAAATCATTTTCTAAGCCTCTTCCAGTTCCTATAAAGATTATTTTTGAATCTGGTTCTTTTTGCTTTATTTCGTTTGCTATTGCTAGACCCGGATTTATGTGTCCTCCAGTTCCTGCAGCTGCAATAATAACTTTCATACAACTTCCCCTATCTATGATAATAATTTTATTACTTGCACTAGCTGTTCTTTGCTCTTAAAGTATTTACACTTTGCTTCCTACTATTGAGAAATATTTATACTTTGCTCCCTGCTCTTGAAATATTTAATAATACTCCCATACAGCATAACAAAATAACTAATGCTGTTCCACCATAACTTAAGAATGGTAATGACATACCTGTTGCTGGCATAGATGATGTAACAACTGCTATATTTATAATTGCTTGTATTCCAACAAGTGATGTTATTCCTACTGCAAGTAGGCTTCCAAATGTATCTGGTGCCCTCATTGCAGTTAAAATTCCTCTCCATATTAAAATTGCAAACAATATTATTACTACCGCACAACCTACAAAGCCCAATTCTTCTGCAATTATTGCAAAGATGAAATCATTATGTGGTTCTGGCAAATATAAATATTTTTGTTTGCTTTCTCCTAAACCTACTCCAAATAGTCCCCCTGAACCTATGGCATACAAACTTTGCACTACTTGCCATCCATCACCTTGCATATCTGCAAATGGGTTTAAAAATGTTGTTATTCTTGCTAATCTAAAGCCTCCTATTCCTGTTTTTTGTGCCAATACAAGTATTCCTGCAACACCTGCTGCAATTCCTGTAATTCCTGCTGTTAAGAAATATTTTAGCCTACTTCCTGCCATTAACATCATTATACAAATAATAGCTCCTATTACAATAATAGCACTTAAGTGATCCTGAAAAACAAATAATATAACTACTGGTGGTATTAACAAGGCTAGTGGTTTTATAAAACCTTCTTTAAATGAATCTATTTCATTTTTATGTTCTGATAAATAACCTGCAAAAAATACTATTAATCCAACTTTTGCAAGCTCTGATGGTTGAAATTGTACAAACCCTAAACTCACCCACCTAGTAGCACCATTTACTTCTACACCTAAACCTGGTATAACTACCGAAATTAAAGCTATAATTGAAGCTACATAAGCAATTTTGTATAACCTTTTATAATATCTATAATCTATTTTTGATATTACAAACATCAGAAAAATTCCTATTACAGCAAAAGTTGCTTGATTTATAACATATGTATAACTATTTCCTGTTGTAGAAAGCGACTTCGGTGCACTGGCTGAAAGTACCATAACTATGCCTAACGCTAATAATACCAAAATAGTAACACATAATATAAAATCAAATGGTTTTTTATTTGAACTTAATATTTTTTTGATTTTACTACTTGCCATTTTCTCCTCCAAATATCAGTATTTTTTCTTAAGTTAGTTATAAATTAATTAAATTACCATTACACCAATAATACAAGCAATTAGTGTAATAAAACTAAATGTTCTAACAATTTTATTTTCTTTCCATCCACTTAATTCAAAATGATGATGCAATGGTGCCATTTTAAATAGCCTATTACCTGTTCTTTTAAAGTGTAGTACTTGAAGTATAACAGATATTGTTTCTATTATAGGTACTATAGCAATTATTAATAATAGTAAAGGCATTTTTAAGTATAATGCCATTCCTGCAACTGCACCACCTAATAGTAATGAACCTGTATCACCCATCATTATTTTAGCTGGATATAAATTAAATAATAAAAATCCTAAACATGTTCCCGCTAAAGCACTTCCAAATATAGTTACTTCTTTTACATCAAATATAATTGCTATAACAGTTAGTGCTGTAAGAATTATTGTAGTAACACTACTAGATAACCCATCTATTCCATCTGTTAAATTAATTGCATTTGTAGCTGAAAGCATTACTAATATAGCAAATGGTATATATAGCCATAATGGCATTGTTATATAAGTTTTAACAAATGGTATGTATATATCTGTTCCAGTTTTTAATACCATTGTAAGGAATAATGTGTATGCAACAGATATTATTAATAGTCCAAACATTTTAGATGCTGGCTTTAAGCCTTTTGTATTTTTTAACACTAATTTTTTAAAATCATCTATAAAACCTATTAATCCAAATCCTATTGATACAAATAGCATTGGCAATATATTTTTAGCTATTTCTGGCTCTATTCTTATTTTAGTATAATAAAAATACAAGCCCACACATATTGCAATTAAACTTAGTATAATTATTATTCCACCCATAGTAGGTGTACCTTGCTTTTTGAGGTGTGATTTTGGTCCATCATCTCTTTCTATTTGACCTATTTTTAGCTTTTTTAAAATTGGTATAACTACCATTGATATTACTACTGTTACTGCGAAACTTATTAATAATACTTTTACTTGAAATTCCATGCTTTCCCCCTACTTTTTCTCTATGTATTTTTGCTTCTTTTTCTAGTGCGCTTTTTAGTTTATATTTTTCTATAGCTTTTAGTAATTTTGACCGTATATTTCTTTATACTTTTCACTAATTTTATTGCATATTTTTCTATAGCTTTTACTAATTTTATGCATTTTTAATTTTATAATTTTTACCCATTTATAATGTCATTTACTATTATTCTTTCATCAAATGGATATTTTTTGCCATTTATTTCTTGATATGGTTCATGACCTTTTCCTGCTAACACAATAATATCTCTTTTATCAGCCATTTCTATTGCATATTTAATTGCTTCTACTCTATCTACTATACATATATATTTGCCCTTTGTCTTTTTTATTCCTTCTTCTATTTGATCTACTATTTTTTGAGGGTCTTCTGTACGAGGGTTATCTGATGTTATAATTGTAAAATCTGCTATTCTTCCAGATATTTCTCCCATTATAGGGCGCTTTGTCGTATCTCTATCTCCTCCACATCCAAATAAAGATATAACTCTTCCTCTAGTATAAGACTTAACTGCATTTAATATATTCTCTAAACTTTCTGGTGAATGTGCATAATCTATCATTATTGTTAAATCTTTTTTATTATTTACAAGCTCTGACCTACCTGGAACTCTAACCTCTAAAAGTGCATCTTTTATATTGTCAGCTGTTGCTCCTAATGCTGTTCCTACACATATTGCTGCAAGTGAATTATAAACGCTAAATCTACCTGGTATGCAAGTTTTTATTCTTTCATTTTTCTGACCAATTTTTACTTTAAAATCTACATATGAATTTGTTATTGTTATATCTTTTGCAAGTACACTACAGAAATTATCTATTCCATATGTTGTTATTTCACAATTTGGTACTAATTTTGGAACTTTTGAACTATATAAGTCATCAGCATTTACAAAACCTTTTTTACACATTTCAAATAATTTCAATTTTGAATTAAAGTAATCTTGCATGTCTGGATGTTCTTTTTCGCTAATATGATCCTCTGAAAAATTTGTAAATATTCCTATATCAAAGTCACAACCTGCAACCCTGTTTAATTTTAAACTTTGTGATGAAACTTCCATTACAGCTGTATCGCAACCTTCTTTTACCATTTGCGCAAAAATTGCTTGCAATTTATTACTTTCTGGTGTTGTTCTATCACTATCTTCTAACTTTTTGTCCCCAATATATACAGCAATTGTTCCAATTAAACCTACTTTATGACCTGCTTTTTCTAATATTGCTTTTGTCATAAATGATGTTGTAGTTTTTCCTTTTGTTCCAGTTATTCCTATTAGTTTAAGCTTCTTTGATGGATTTTTGTAGAAATTGCATGAACATATTGCTAGTGCATACCTTGTATCTTTTGCTATTATAACTGTTACATCTTCTGGTATTTTCTTTATTATTTCTATGTTTACACCCTCTTCTGCCATAATTACTGATGCTCCCTGATCTACTGCCTTTAAAATGTATTCATGACCATCTGCTTCAAAACCTTTTATTGCTATAAACATACTTCCTTGTACTATATTTCTTGAATCTTTTTCTATGTTTTTTACATCTACTTCTAAGTCTCCTCTAACTTTTAGCCCTTCAATTCCTACCAGTATTTCTTTTAATTTCATGTGAATTACATTCCTTTCTAAGGTACAAAGCTTACTTTAAGCTTTCCCCTCTAAAATATAAAACTTTATTCTATATATTTATATTTCGGCACGTTAATTATATAACTAAAGTTTCATTTTGTAAATGTTTTTTCTTATAAAATCCCTTCCCTATTTCATATTTTGCCTTAGTGCTTATAAATTGCAGTTATGCATAGAAATTAGTTGACATTTTATGTAAAATAGTATATAATTTTTATACATATTTTGTACACTTTACTTCTAAATATAGAAGCTAACAATGAAAGGAGGATTTATTATTTAGATTTACAATTTGTAACTATTATTATCATATACTCATAGAAAGGATTTAAAGTATGCTACCTATTGAATCTTTAAAAGACGAAATCGTACAGACTATAAATGAAAATTCCATAACGATTATCGAAGGTGCCACTGGTTGTGGAAAAACCACAAAAGTTCCTATGTATTTAGCAGAAGCCGGCTACAATGTAATTGTAACACAGCCTAGACGGCTTGCAGCTATGATGCCAGCTAAATATGTAGCAGAGCATTTTGGAAACAGACCAGTTGGCGATTTAGTTGGGTTTTATACTGGTATTGAAAGTAACTTTAGTGAAAATTCACAAATTATTTATTCAACAGAAGGTAGCGAGTTTTTGTTTCAAATATCTGCCAACATAAGAACTTCAAGCAATAATGTTTTAGTTATTGATGAAATTCATGAATGGAGTATTGAAGCAGATGTATTACTCGCTTATGTAAAAAACTTAATAGATAATGGTGCTGATATAAAGTTAGTAGCAATGAGCGCCACACTTGAAAGCAACCTTTTATCTAACTATTTAAACAATGCACCAGTTATAAAAATTGAATCAAATGCTTATAATGTTGGTTTCATACAAAAGCCTGCAAGTGAATTAGAAAACATAGTGCTTGCTCTGGCCAGATGCAAAAATAATGTTTTAGTATTCCTTCCAGGCAAAAACGAAATTAGTGAACTGAAAAAGTCTTTAATAAAACTCTTCAAAAGCTATAACGTAGGTTCAACTATTCTCGAATTACATTCAGATTTAAGTGTAGATGAACAGCAAAGGGCTTTTTTTAAGTATACTAATGGTAAAATTATTCTTTCCACCAACATTGCGCAGACTTCTGTTACAATACCAGATATTGACATGGTAGTTGACTCAGGGCTTGAAAAAAGGTTAGATATTATAGATGACATACCATCTCTTTGCCTTAGAACTATTAGTCAATCTGACTCTATACAGAGAAAAGGTCGTACTGGTAGATGTGGTCCCGGATTTTACTACTTGTGTTGTGACACGAAGTTTGAAGATATGCATCCCTCTTCCATGCCAGACATCTATTGTTTGCGTATGGACAAAATTTTACTTTCAATGATACGTTACAATATAGATATCCATTCTTTAGATTTCTTTCATAAACCTAATGAAGATAATTTGAAAGCTTCTTGGCAACTTTTGTATAAACTTGGTGCCATAGATGAGCATAAAAACATAACTGAGTTAGGCATTGAAATGACCAATATACCTCTGGATGTTCGATTTTCCAGAATATTAGTAGAAGCAAAAAAATATGGTGTAGAATGTGATGCTCTAATTTGCTGTTTAATAATGGAGTATGGGCCACTTTGCTATGAACGTCCTATGTTAACACTAGCTTCATATAAATCAGATTTATTCTATGAGCTAGAACTGTTTAAGCAAGCAAACGGCCCTAATCCTATACTATTGGAAGACAAAAATGTTAATAAATCCAATTATGCAAAAATTGTTATGTATTTTAACAAATTGATTGAACGGCTTCACATTACAAAATCTTATTCACCCATTGATACTACATCATTAAAAAAATGCCTACTAACTGGTTTTTCAGATTGGATATTTATTCACGAAAACAGAGTTGGGTATAAGAATTCACTTCTTGCGACTCCCAGGTTATTACTCAAAAATTCATGCCTTTTCAAAAAGCATAAGAAAATTCTTGTAGGGCAACCTATGAATTTTTATAATAATCCCAACAGCACAGAGTTTTCGTTTACTCGCCTTATATTCCCTACAGAATATAGTTTGGATGAATTAATGGAGTTTGTGCCACAACTTCTTACAACAAAACACACAATATCAAATGGCATAATTTCTTCTCATATTCTATACAATGATATCGAAATTGCTTCATTTGAATTAGGTTCTGTAGAGGAATTACATGAAACTCGACCTGAAGGTTTTCATGAAGAATTTGAATATTTGGATAAATTCAAACAGAATTTCAAATGTTCTTACTTCTATGATTTGAAATTATCTTCCGTGGTCGTATAAATCTAAATAAAAAATCTAACGTTTAGAGGAGGTCAAAATGACCTCCTCTTTCCATTACATTAATTCTCTGTAACAAATTTTATTATATATCTATAAATACATTACTTTTTTTATTAACCACTATTCCTGCATTTGGCGTTTGGGTCTTTACAAAAGTATTTTCTTCATCCAACTCTTCTGGCGCGTTATTTATATTTATTTCTAATTCACATTCTTTTAATTTTGCTTTTGCATCTTTTATGTTTAAGCCTACTATATCTGGGACCTCTACGGTTTCTACTATATTTTCGCCAGTTTCTCCATCTTTTGCAACTTCCAAATATGGTAAAATTTCACTAAATAATTGCCCACCTATTGGTGCTGCCACACCACCTCCTTGGTGTATTTTGACAACACAATTTTAACATTATTTAAGTTTTTGAATATACTATTAAGAGGTGTTCAAAATGTTTACTAATATATTTAATACTGCAAAAGCCCATATAAAAGGTGGAAAAAAATATCCTAAAATAGATGGCACAGTTACTTTTAGAGAGACTAAAAATGGCGTAATAATGACTGCTAAAATTAATAATTTGCCACAATCTAAAGATAAATGTAAAGGAAGATTTTTTGGTTTTCATATTCATGAGGGAAGTTCTTGTACTGGAAATTCGGAAGATGAATTTGCAAACGCAAAGTCACATTTAAACACTACTAATTGCCCTCATCCTTTCCATATAGGAGATTTACCACCATTAATTGAAAATAACGGTTACAGCTATATGAGTGTTTTAATAAATAAATTTAAAATAAAAGACATTATAGGAAAAGTAATCATTATCCATGATTCTCCAGATGACTTTACTACTCAGCCGAGTGGAAATTCTGAAACTAAAATTGCTTGTGGTAAAATTGAAAAATAGTCTATTTAAGAGTATGTAGATTAAATTGCTTTTACATCTAATTCTAATGCATTTTTATGGTATTCTATGTACTCTAAATATCTTTTTAACTCATCTTTAAACTTAAATTTTATCGTTATATCTCCATTTTCTTTTACATATATACTGTCTATTAATTCCATCATGATATTTCTTGATAATTCTGTAATACCCCTTTGTCTTTTAAATTTTTCTATCCATTCATTTTGTAATTCTTCGTGCACTTCACATTTTTGTCTTTCATTTTTTAAATTTTCTATATTTTGTTTTAATCTTTCAATATCATTTTCGTATTTTTGCTTATATTCTAAATATTCTTGCCTTGTAATATCTTCATTTTTCCAATCTTCATATAGTGCCTTCTTAAAATTTGATATCTTAAAAATCTCATTTTGTTTTGTAGTTATCATATTTTCAATATTTTTGCTTTTATTTTTTTGAAAATTATCGTCATTTATTTGCTTTACAATTTCTTCTACATCAATTAAATCAATATGAAAATTAATTGCTTTCAAAACTGCCTTTTCTAAATTTTCTAGCTTAATAGTATGTTTTGTGCATAGCTTATTAGATTTTTTTCTATATGTGCTACAAATATAGTATTCATATTTACCTCCACTCTTATTTATGCTACTTTTCTTATTCATTGCACGTCCACAATCGTTACATTTTAAAAAACCTGCCCATACTGATAATACTTTCGTTTTTTGTGATACCTTCGTATCTTTCATGCTAATCTCTTGCGCCTTTTTAAAAGTTTCTTTATCAATTATCGGCTCGTGAGTATTTTCTACTCTTACCCATTCTTCTTTGCATACTTTCTCTACTTTATGTACTTTGTAGCTTTTTGTTCTTCTTTTGCCTTGAATAGTATTTCCAATATACACCTCATTATTTAAAATATTTCGTATAGTAGAAGGTGTCCATGTATATGTACTATCTTGTATTCCAAAATTATTATAGTTTTGCTTAAGTTCTAATTTCTTATGTCCTGTGGGGTTTAAAATTCCTAAATCATTTAATCTATGACAGATTTTTATTTTCCCTATTCCATCATTTACATACCAATCAAAAATTTTTCTAACAACATTTGCTACAGTTTCATCAACAATTAACTTGTGCTTATCCTTTGGATTTTTAATGTAGCCATAAGAGGTAAATGCGCCTATAAATTCCCCCTTTTTCCTTTTTCCTTTTAAAGATGTTCTTATTTTTATTGACGTATCTCTTGCATATTCATCATTTATTAAATTTTTGAATGGCACCAAAATTGTATTTGCGCTTGCTGGATTTTTAAAACTATCTACAAAATCATTAATTGCAATAAATCTTATATTAAATAATGGGAAAACTTGCTCTATGTAGTTTCCTACTTCTATATAATTTCTTCCAAGTCTTGATAAATCTTTTACAATAACACAATTAATACTCCCATTTTTCATATCTTCTAGTAGTCTTTGAAATGATGGTCTATTGAAATCTGTCCCTGTAAATCCATCATCTATATATGTATCATAAACTATTAAATCATCATGCTCTTCTACAAATTCATTTAATATTGCTTTTTGGCTTGTTACGCTATTGCTTTCCTGCTTGTCTTTCCCGATTATCTTCATCTTCCTGTGAAAGCCTAATATATAGTGCAACTGACCATATTCTTTTATTTTCAATATTTTCGTTAGAAGAATACTTTGATTTCCTTCCTGCCACTAATTTTTTACCTCCATATTTTATATAGTAATGTGCTCTTCAGCCATTTTTTACTTTTAGCTTTAAAATATTTAACATGCAATCTTTAAAGCTTTTATTGTTTTTAGAATATTCCATATCTACACACATACTCCCTACCTTTAATCGGTATAAACCTTCTGCTTTTGTTAAGTTTTCTATTTTTTTATTTTTCAAGCTGTTTTTTCCTCCTGAAGAATTTTATTCTTTAAAAAGAATTTTATTACTACTTGAATAAATGTCTTTCAAAAATTAAAAATGTGTAAATAGGTGCAATAATTTAACTAGAAATACTTCTCTACTAATTTCTAGTCATTTTTTATAATTTTACTCATCTAACATTAATTTTGTTTTCTTGTCCTTTAGTCTCTTTAATTGTTCTTTTTCTACTTGTTTAATATTCTTTTTTGGTGTCGGTAAATCTTCTGGCATCGTTCCTCCAATATCTTCTATTGCTTTTCTTACCTTTGTTCCAACTTCATAATGAGTTGAAGTTGCTTTACTACAGCTATGTATCTTATCTTTTTTTAGTTTTTCTTCTGTTTGTGATATTCTAAATAAATTAGCAATTAATTCTGTACTTCCCATAAAATCTAATATTTTTTCATTATCTTTTAACTTTTTTCTTTTATGTATGTCATCTACTGTCAATCCACCATATAATCCCATATAGCCTGCATTTTGAAATTCTGCATATTCCTCATTTGTTATTACACCTGAATTGTGCGCTGCTTCTAATAGCATTTGGTTCCATTGTTTTATATCTCCACGAATTACTAATCTTTTATTGTCTTCGTCTAATTGATTAAAATAATCTGCTACTTCTTGTCTTCGTGTTTGAATTGCAAAATAAGTCTGTCCTAATGCAATAACTTCTTTTCTTGGATCACTATTTTGTACTATTAAATAACACGCATATCTTGATAGTTCATAGTCTACCACTTTTTTCTGCAATGCACCGGCTTTAACGATTTTCCTGACCTCAGGAAAATCGTCTTCTATGTTTCTACCACTATTTTTACACGCTAATTTTGCTCTGCTTATTACTTTTGAAAAATTTTCCCATTTTTTATATTGTAAAACTTCACTTAATTCTCTTGCCTTCCAATATTCTGTTCCGTCTTCTCTAATCTTTTTTATTTCTTCAAAACTTTTATATTCTTCTGCTTGTAAGCTACTCAATACTATCATCTCCAATTTCTAATTTTTTATAATTATATCAAACGTTTGTTTATTGTTCAAGCATTTTTAGATAAAATTCAATTTTTCATAAAACAAAAAAAAGAAAGTAAATGCAATTTACTTTCTTTTTCATATTTTAATCTAAATCTAGTAACATTAATTTTATTTTTGCAATATCATTTATAGAAACTTTATCTTTACCACTTAAGATTGCTGCTTTTAATTTACTTCCTTGTAATTTTTCTGCTCTAACAAGGTGTAATTTTGTTTTTGCAAGGTCATTTATTGTAACTTTTCCGTTGCAATCTACATCTCCTTTTACAACAAGTGTATATTGTGTATCATCTTCTAGTTTTACAACTGTATCTGTTGTAATAGGTGCATTTTCATCTAATAAATCACCGTTTTTATCTATAAATGTTACTCTTTGATTACTTTTAACTTTTTCTTTAAATTGATTTACTGTTGTATCTTGTGCTACTTTTGATATATAACCTTCTTCTACGTGATATTCATCAGATTCTATCTTTCCTGCTTCTTGCTTATCTGGGTTAACTTCTATATCTGGATTTTCTGGATCTAATAAATCTTGTGTTGCTCCAATCCAATATACTTTTGCAACTGCTGTACCTTTATTTCCCGCTTTATCTTGGAATTCAAATGTAAGTTCTCCATTTTCTTCAAATGTATAAATATCATCTGGATTATTTAGTATTGTTACTTCCTCACTAGGAATAAGTTTTGCTACTACTTCATCGTTAGTCATTGTTTCAATGCTATATTCAATAGTAGCTGTTGGTGCAACCCTATCTATCCAGTTAACATCTGCTTCAGCTGTACCTGTTTTACCGCTTACATCATCTATAAATTCAAATGTAAATGTTCCATTATCAGTAAATATATATGTGTCGCTTCCGTTATTATTTGTTATTCTAATATCTGTACTTGGGTTTACAAGCCTTACTTCAACATTTTGGTTTGTTGGTTCCTTTGTACTGTATGCAACACCTGCTGTTGGATGAGGATTTTTAGTTAAGTCTTGGAATATATTAAACATTCTAGCTGTGAACCAATTTCCGTTAGATGCACGATCTGCTACAATTTTAATATATTGTACTTCTTTAGAGTCTTCTATTTCGAAACATTTTATTTCTTCATTGTTTGCAAAATCCTTTACACTAACTAATTGTTCAAAATCTTCTCCATTCATACTTCCATATACTGTACCATCTAATATTTTACCATTTCCTCCACCTGCTGGAACAAACTCTACTGCTGATACATAAATTGGTCTATCTATTTTTATTACAATATACCTTTCAGTATCATTTCCTCCCCAGTTTGAATGCCACCTTGTATTGTAGTTACCATCTATACAATTTGTAGCTGCTCCTTGATTAGATGTAGCTTCACTTGATACAGAATCGATTGATAAATGTGATACTGGTACATATTTTCTTGTTCTTTCTTGCTCGTCTTCTGTAAATGTATATATACTAGGTTCACTTGCAAGCATTGTACCTGTAGCTGGCTGCCTTACTTGTACTGTTTTACTTCCTGTTAAATCTGGTGAAGATTCACTATATAATTTCCATTCATCATCATCTGAATAACGCCATTGTGTTTCCATGCCAACTCCAATTACACGGTTTTCTAAATCATTTGCATATAATGTTTCTGGATTTTTCTGGCTTGTTATATCTATTTTATATAAATTGTTTTCTTCATAACCTGTTCCAACAATGTGAACATATATATCATTTTCAGCTGTAATACTGTTTATTTCTTCTTCAGATAAAAGTTTTTCGTGTTTTTCATCAGCTGTAAATGTTACTTGAGTCCATTTTGTTTTTCCATCTAAACTATAATCCCAATGAATTCCATTGCCATCAAAACGTTCTGATAATATTATTTTTCCTGCATTTTCTCCATCAAATGAGAATGTTGCAAGGTCTGTATCCATTTGTCCTAATAAATAAGATGCTACTGTTCTAGTTATAGCTGGTTGATAAACTTTTGTATTATCTGTCCATGTACTTCCTTCTGTTAATAAATTAATTTGTAATACTGTAAATTTAAATGAATAACCTGTACTTGTTAACATTGGTTTAATTAAATTTGTTAAGTTGTACATTGGTAGTGGGAAGCATTTTAAGTTTTCCCCTATTTCTTGTGCTAATTTATAATAATCTTCCTCTGTTTTTGTAGTATCTTCTTTATATAAATTAATTAGCGCATACCATGCATCAATGTTTATAGGTTGTATTTCTAATGCTTTTCTGTATAGTTCTTCTTGTTTTGTAGGATTTCCTTTATATGAATTTGCCTCCATTATAAGTTCTGTAGCTTGCTCGTATGCATCGTAGTGGTTTAAAGCTTCTTGTGCTAACACAATATAGCTTGCAGCCCAACCTTCTACATAACTGTCGCTACCCCATCCTAAAGGCATTCTTACACTTAACTTTTCTGTTTTTCCTGATTGTGCCCAACCGCTAACATCATTATCTATTGTCCAATAACCATTGCCATTTTCATCTTTTCTATAGTAAATAAGTGCTGCATGACCTGGTTGACTAATAACAGATGATGGTGTACCATGAACACCTCTTATGTTAGAACCTATTTTAGATATACCTCCACAAACAGCTCCATTTTCAATGTTCATCCATAGTTTTACTACACCTGGTCTATATGTTACGCCATATCTTAAGAAATCATATTTTTGATCCCACATTTCTTTATTTGCTAAATCATGATATTCTGGCTTTGAATAGTCTGGGTCTATATATTTCATGTAATGATGTGGTTGTAAATATTCTTCTTCTTTGTTTGGATTTGCATCTATATATTTTTGTGTGTATTCATTTAACCATAAAATTTCTTCATCATCTATAATATTGTTTAAAACATAACGCATTTCTTCTACTTTTAAATCTTCAAACCATGGTGTATGGTCTTGCCTTGAAGAAACAACAAACTTTCCTTCTTCATGTAATTTTTTGAAAATTTCATAACGAGTAACTGGGTCTGATTGATTTTCTGGACTTGTTGTATCCATCCATAATGATACTTGTGCAGAATGCGTTAAAGAAAGTGTAATCATCATTTTTCTATATAAGTCACCATATACTGTGCCATGAGCTGTTTTGTTAGTATTACTTAAGTCTTCTTTATGCGCATTATATAATTTTGTTAATGCTTGTAAAGATGATATATAGTTTCCATCTGGCTCCCCACCTAAAACATAAAGACGTAAAGTTTCTAAGTCTGACATTAACCATTGTAATGTTTCTTTGTATGATTCTTCACTTCTTGCAAAGTATTGTAAAATATCGTAACCTGCATTGCTTACTAATTCTCTTTGTAATAAAGCAAGTTCATAATCTGCTGTTTTTTCTTTACCTTCATATGATCTTATTATTTCATCATATTCGTCTAATGTTTTCACAAAGTCAACTGTGCTGTTATCGTCTTCTACATAACCTTCTTTTATTAATTTAGCATCAGCAAAAATGGCTTCATCATACCATTCTGCCCACCAGTTTGGACTATTGCTGTCTGCAACTAATTTTAAATATTTTGTATTTCTAACATCTATTTCTACAAACTGTGCATCGCTCCAGCCATAAAATACGTTTGACTCTAATTTCTTTTCCCAATTTTGCATGTCGTTAGATGTGTAAATATAGAACTTTACACCTGTATTAAAATACGTATCTTGCTCACTTATATCTACCCCTATATATGAAGTAAAATAATCGTAACTTAAATGGCTTATATCATATACAACATGAGATGATGCCCATGCACTTATACCCTTTATAAATACTTGAGGCTCTCCACTTACTTTTAATGTTATCATTTTATCGCTATCATTTTTATCTAATTTTATTGTATGCCCACTTGCTACAGATGATTGGCTATCTACATATGAAATATCAGATAAATAACATTTTCCACTAGTTTCTGATGTAGTAGCTTTAACTATAGCTTTTGGCTGTAGTAGTGTAGCCATTAATAATAAGGCAAAAACTATAATTGCCTTATATAATAAATTAATTCTGCATTTGTTACCTTTAATTTTTTTATCCATATACATCCTCCATTTATTTATATTAATATTTTGTTTCCATTATTATCCACCTTCTATATTATATCATAAAAAGTCCCCGCTGTGAACCCTTTCAAAGCATTTTCTATGAATTTTAACAAAAAAATAAGTATGGAAGATTCCATACTTATTTAAACTATATTTTCATTATATTTCGGACATAAACGAACGTATATTATATTTATTTCAATGTAACATGGTTTGTATTTCCAGATTGACTTCCAGTATTTCCAAGCATTCCATATATTCCTCCTCTATATGAAGATGAAGTACCCCCATTAGCAGTAATATTTGTAGCATAATTATGGCAATTTGTAAGTGACCCATAATTTCCTCCTACTATTCCTCCTGCATACCTTACTGCATGAACAGATGCTTGTGATTCGTTTGTACACGCAGTAACTACACCATTGGCCTTATTATAGCCAGCAATTCCTCCTACATAATGTCCTGGTCCAGATGTTGAAGTAGATGTTATGTAAGTTGTTATTGCACCATAATTGTGGCAGTTTTTAACTGTTCCACCTCCCTTTGGCTTTTCGGCATCTTGCATTGATGAAAAACCTGTAATTCCTCCTATATATTTCTGACCAGTAATAGTTCCATAATTTGAGCAACCATCTATAGTAGAGTTAGCCATCCAAGCAGTTATTCCCCCAGCAGGACCTGCATAGTTAGTATTATCTCCTGAAAACCTTGTTGTAACTGTTGCCTTATTAACACAATTTGTAATTTGACATCCAAGTTCAACAAATCCTGCTACTCCTGCAGCATATGTATCCTCTGTTGTATGAATACTATCTACTGATGTTACGCTACCACCCTCTATAGTTATATTTTTAATAACTGCTCCTTCTGCCCTTCCCACAAGCATTCCAGCTGTTTGGTTCTGGTTATATACATCTCCATTTTTTATTGTAAGATTCATTAAATATGCACCATCTACACGTCCAAAAAGCCCTATTGCTATTTGTTTTGCCTTGTGAAGACGTAAATTTGATAGTGTATGATTTCCACCGTTAAATGTTCCACAAAACTCATGTATTGTTTCTACTCCTGTTCCATGCTCTATATCATGAATTCCTATTGGCAAAAAGCCTGCACCAGGATTATCTTCATCATTATATGCTTTTGTCATTTCATCTATTAATGTGTTCTCTGTAATACTATCTCCATTTGCATTTCCATAGTCTGCTCTATATGCATTATCATAAGAACTTGGATCTTTAAAATCTAAATCTCTAGTCATCATAAATCTTTCGTAGTTAACATTTGCTTTAGCAAGTCCTCTTACTGCTAAACTTAAGTCTAATAAATCTTCTATTGTTTGTATTGCACCTAATTGTTGAACTACATATGAAAGCTCTATCGTTTTCTGATAAGGACTTGTAGATGTAATTCTTATTCTTAATGCTTTTTTAGGATTTGCTAAATCTTTTATTTGTAAATTTAAAGTAATTTTGTCATCTATTTTACTTCCACCATTTATTGTTTTTGTTATTGTAGTTCCTTCAGCAAAAGTAAATTTATCAGTATCTAAGATGGTTATTGTATAAGTTGTAGGAAATGAATTAAAGTTGGTACCATCATTATTTTTTACAATTATATCAAAGGTTGTAGCTTTAGTTAAAATAATATCTCTATCGGTTTCATTTGGAGTTCTGTCGAATATTATTGTTTCTGTTGATTTTACAGCATCAAAATAAAATGGTGCAGACGTAGCTGTTACACTAAATGATCTTCTAAATATGTATTTAGCATAAATTTCATGGCTAATTGTTAATACCATTAGAACAATGGCAACTGCAACCATAATTTTCTTCTTTTTCACCATACTATCTCCTTTTTACTTTTTACATTTACCCACTTTTTATTTATCAGTATTTTCCCCTTCTACTTCATTTTGTTTTTCTTTTTTTATTTCTTCTGCACTTCTTCTAACTCTTTTTATACGCACTTTCACTACTTCTCCATCTTCTTTTATTAGCTCCAATGTTGGTCCTTTAGTTTCTTTTAACTTTCTTGCACTATGCTCTTGCTTTTTCTCTTCTTGTTTTACTGTTTTACTATTTTTTACTTTTCTTTCACTTTCTTTTACTCTTTTTCCGCCTTTTTTACTTCTTCTATTTTCACTTGTTTTTTCTTCTTTAACATCTTTTTCTTTCTTCTCACTTTTAGAGTTACCAAAAAATAAAATCATTGCTAAAATAAGTACAAAAATTATTATGCCTACTTCACTTTTTAAAAATAATATAATGTTTCCAACTTGTCCTATTTTAAATAAATATTTTCCTTCTATATCCTGTGGTTTTACTGTTCCTACATCTTCTGTATCGTTTGCATCACCTTTTGTTTTATATTGTTTTTCTCCACCATCGTCTATTATTACTTCTATTACTCTGTGAGTAACAACTGAGTTATTAACTTTAAAAGATATTATATCATCTTTATTTATATCTTGCGTTTCTACAACAAATACTACATCACCTACGCTAATAGTAGGTTCCATACTTCCGAGAAAGTACTATATAATTTTTTAAGCCAAATATACTTGGCGTTTCTTCATTCCAAATTAACTTTTGTATTATAATAATACCACTATATATTACTACAATAGATAATAATACTATAAAAATTATTTTTAATATTTTTTTTATCATTTTAGCACCAAACCTTTATTAAACTACTTGCTCTGCCTCTAATGATACAGTACAAACAACCTTTTTATTTATATATTCGGAACTATTATTACTTTTGTCCCATTTAACTTTTAGCCTATATTTTTTTGTTACTGCTGTTCCATATTCCATTCTTGTAGTAGGTGTTTTTCCCCCTGTTAATGTTAATTTTGTTTCTGCACCGAGTTATATCATAAAGTTCAAATGTTAATGGGAGTTCTGTTCCTGCTTGAACACTGAAATAATAATCTAGTAATACTTCATTTATATTACCATTTTCTGTATTAGAAACTGTAAAATCATAGTCTTTTTCGTCCCCTGGCAACATATTGCTTATTGTATATGCCATTGTGTTGTTACTTAAAGTAAGTATTGGAACCGCTATTATACTATCATCTGCAGCAATTTGACCTATGTATCTACTTGTAGTTATATTAAAAGTATATAAGAATATAATTATAAATATTAAAAACATGCAAAAATGCAATAATCTTTTCTTTTGCGTACTTTTTTTCATTTTTACTCACCTACTTAATTTAATTTTTGCTTTATTATAGAAGTTACACTCATATTGTTGCTAGTTATCGTAGGATTAACTATATCTTCATTCCATTCCCAATATGCTTTTATATTAACTGCATCCTTAGCTTCAAAGCCCTTTTCTTGACTTGGTAAAAGAATATCTCCTTTTATTACATTATCTGTAATTGCCAAATCTGGTCCGCCATTTACAGTATATTTTGTTATATGAACATTTTGGGTTATTGAGTCTAAATTAAAAACAAATTCATACTCTAAACTTACCTCTGTTTCAGTTGGGTCTATAATTATTTCAAAGTATCCACCTTGTACATCTGGTGCAATTTTATTATTTTGTGTATTTGCATTTGGGCTTAATTGTATTTGAAAAGGATCACTATTGCCAACATATTCACCATTTACTTTTACATTAAATTTTGCAATAGATATAGCAGCTTGATCAGATTTTATGGTCGTTGTATATCGTGAAAAAGTATAGCCTGTAAACATTATAATTGCTACAGTTATATAAAAGAAGAAAAAATTTGCATATCTTTTTTTAGTTTCTTTATATCTTTTTCCCTTTGTCATGCCACTCCTACTCCAATCTTTATTTTTTAATCTTCAATAGCCGTTACCTTTAAATTTAATTTATAGTATGAACTAATGTCCTCCCCTATTTCAGTATCGTTGCTACTTTCAAACCACTTCCAATCTAATGTATATACATCATAAGTATTACCAGCAAGTCCTATATTATATTGTTCTATTTCATCTGCAGTTACATATTCATTATCATTTCCTAATACATAGTCTCCATTTTGTTTTAATCTATACTTCATATTTATATTGTATTTGTTTGTTTCCATTGCTTGTATATTATATTTTATGTTAAAATTATTACTATTTTTTATTACAAATTGATATGTATTTTCACTTGTAGGTGCTATTTTATCTTCCACAACATAATAAGCTGTTTGTGTAAATATATTTAAAGGTGTATTAGAAGAATATTCTGTATCACTATCATATACAACTACTTTGTTTTCTGTATTGTCATCATTATTACCATTATTGCCACTATTTCCTTCGTTATTCCCTGAATTGTTAGTATTATTGTTTGAACCACAATTATTACCGCAATTAATAGAATGATTCTTACAATATTCACAACATGTGGCTGTATTGTTGTTACAATTATTACATACACAATAAGATGTACATCCGTCCACGACCACCACCAAAGATAATTTCAAATATATCTACATTACCTGTTGGTATTTTAGGCCTATGCTCTATTATGCCTAAATAACTGATTAGTAGGTAAAGAATCACAAAAATAGCTATTAGAATTAAGATTATTATTACAAATAATCTTTCTTTTTTATTATGCACTTGTTGTACTTCTTTTACTTCTACTTCTTCCTCCATCTTATTTCCTTTCTTTTAAATTTTCTTTATGCACTTTAATCTAATGTGGTAGGTTCAAAGCTCCTATTAAAGCCTATATTTTGCATATAGGCTTTAATGGAAGTTTTAAAACTTCCATTTTGTTATGGAGTATCATCTGATAATACATGTTGTTGTACTGTTAATGTTACTGGTATTTCTAAAGCATCTAATTCTTCTGCTGCTTTACCTGCTTTTGTATCACTTTCACTATGTAAATCCACATTTGTCCATTTTACATTAATTTTAAGTATCTTTTTTCCATTTTCTGGTCCAAAAGCACTACCACCATCAGGAAGCTCTATTGTTTTTTCTGTAGCATCCTCGTTATCGATTTTAGCAGTTACTTTTATGTCTTCTGGTACTGTACCATAGTTGGTCAAAGCTGTTTTTAGGCTTTCTTCATTAACCTCTGCTTTAACATCTACTGCAACTTCTGTACCATCTAAATCTATTTCTACATCTGCTTCTAGCTCAACATCTGGTGCTATTTTACCAGATACAACATATTTATTTGCTACTGGTGTAAATTTAAGTGTTAGGTTTTTTTGTTCTACTGATTCTCCTCCTGACTTAAGAGTTACATTCCATTTAGCAACAGCTACTGTTCCTGTTCCTTCCCAACTATCAGTATATCTAGCATATGTACCAGAAATGAAATATAACGCAATCGTCAATATCATCAAAACAGCAATTATTGATTTTACTGATCTCTTTGTCATATTTCTCACCTCCTCATTTGTATTTTTTTTTATTTATAAAAAAGCTTATATGCTTATTATAAACATAAATATTACCTTCTGCGTACTCTTTGTGGTCCGGTCTGTCCACTTTGTCCATTTTGTTCATTTATATTATTCTCTTGTTCACGTTCTAATTGTCTTCTTCTTTTAAATTCTTCAAATTCTCTTCTATCTTGTTCATTTTCTTTTGCAAATTTCTTTTCGTCTCTTTTATTTACAATGTATAACCATATTAAGCCTATTACTAAAATTATTAATAATACTACTGCTAAACCTATTGGTTGTTGCATAAACATTAGGAAATTACCAACTCCTGCTATTCTTCCCATATAAACACCTTCTACATCATCCATTTCAACCAAATTAGAATCTTCAGCATTATTGGCGTCACCCTTTGTTCTAAAATATTTCTCCCCATTTTGTTCTACTATTTCAATAATTCTGTGTGTTGTAACAGTATCAGTTTCATTTCTGAAGGCTATTACATCACCTTTTTCTAATGTTTGTGGATCAATCATCTTTACGAATACTAAATCTCCTGTATGTATTGATGTCTCCATTGAACCAGATAGTACTATCATAGGTTTTATTCCAAATACATCTGGCACTTTATCTGGGTATGCATTAGCTTTGTACATTATAATACAAGCTATTATCAAGAGCGGAATTGCTATAACAAAGAATAATATCTTTATTACTGTCCCTATTCCAAACTTTTTTTCTTTTTTCTTTTTTTCTACTCTACTCAAAATTACACCCCGATTTCTGTTATTTTAATAACATTATTTGATGTTTTTCAACATCTTACTTTTAATTATACTCTTTTTTTTTATTTTTTTCAACTTTATACCATATATTTCTGTTTTACATTTTCTTTACAACATTATTACGACGTTGTAATATTAGGTTTTTGAGCATAATTTAACATAAAAATATTTATGTTTATTATACTTGTAAATATGTTATTTATTTGAAAATTTAAATTATTTTAACATTAAAAA
The DNA here is from genome assembly GCA_947593355.1 of uncultured Clostridia bacterium. Lineage (GTDB taxonomy): Bacteria > Bacillota > Clostridia > TANB77 > CAG-508 > UMGS1663. Next base: position 43,068 of record CANQDO010000009.1, read on the forward strand.
GAAAGCAGACTTTTTGTATGAAGTGAAAAGATAAATGTAAACACTTTTTTTGTGTCTACATTTATCTTTTCACTTCACTTTTTGTATCTACTTTCATTTTACCACTTCAAAATTTACTTCTATTTTTTATATTTTATTAATAGCTTACACTAATTGGCTCTAACTGAGATTTGTTTTTTGCCTTTCTATTATTTTTTACACCCTTTTCTCTTCCATATAAAATTATTGCTACCATTATAACAATAACTACACCAAGCATTATTAATGGTAATATTTTTATATGTCTTTCATTTGGTACTTTTTCCTTTAATATATCTGTAGTTAATTTAGTTTTTATACTATTATATTCGCTTTCAACTTTTGCATTTTCTGCATCCAAAATTATTCCTTGCAATTGTTCCCAACTTTTTTTAGTATAATCTCTTTTACTTTTTTCTGCTAATTCTTCTATTAAATAATTTAACTCTGCTTTTTCAAAATTTACAGGCACTAAATTATCTACACAAAGTTCTTCTTTAATATTATTATATTCTTCAACAGTTTCTACCTTTTCTGCTTTTAAAATTGAATTTTGTAAATTATTCCAACTTGCCTCTTCATAATCTGTTTGTTTTAAATTTGCTAATTGTAACTTGCATAATTCTAGTTCGTTTTTTTCTATTTTAGGTATTTCTATAGTTGTATTTATACTTTTATTTGGGTTTTTATTTGGATTTTCATTTGATTTTTGAATTAATTTTTCATTAGAATTTTCATTTAAATTTTCTTTTGAGTTTTTGTTTGAATTTATTACTATGTCTATTACTGTGCAATTTTCTAAGTCTACTTCTGGTTTATTTTTTGTTTGTGAGCTTAGTTGCTTTTCATTTATTTTTTTACTTTCTTGCTCTATATTTTCTTTTGTTTCTATATTAATGTGATTTTCTTCTGTTTTTTCATTATTAATGTGGTTTTCTTCTGTTATTTCATTTTCTGGTAATTGTGTATTTGCTGTTGATGCTTTTGTATTACCAGCTAAGCAAATTAGCATCAGTATAATGGTTAAACCAAATATACTGATTTTTTTAATAATTTTCATATTTAATCTCATTCCTTCCTTGCCTTCGCTTCGCTCGTCTGTGGAAGGCACAAATCTTTATTAAAAATTC
>CANQDO010000010.1 GCA_947593355.1 uncultured Clostridia bacterium
AGGTATTTTTGATAAATGCACTATTTTATTTTAAAAATAGTTGGAGTTTTATCTACCCCAACTAATATTATAGAACCGCAATTTTATGTAAAATCATGTATAATATAGATAGCATTCGTGGGTACGGCGAAATATAATAAATGTACCACATTTAAGTATATTACTGGAACTTCAGTAATAACAAAATGGATAAGGAGACATTATGAAGCGGACTATTGTAATCGAATGTCAATCTTGTAAAGGAACAGGGCTTTACAAAGGTGTGTGGGAAAGAGACGGAACAGCAGTTATATGTTGGGACTGCAAAGGAACGGGCAAAACCGAATTTACTTACGATGAGTTTAAAGGGCGTAAGGAAAGAGAAGACGTAACTCGAGTATTTGAAAGAAACTTCGGATATGTGCATTCAGATAAGGACACTACAACAGAAGAAGGAGTAACACTTCATTTCTCAAAGTATGGCTGTTCCTATGAAGAATGGAAGGCAGGTGTTAAACCTACTCCTATGGAAGAACTGTATTGCCCATATGTTTATCGCAACGAAGGCAGATGTGATGAGCCATGTAGCCGTTGCAAGCAAGGTTTTAAAGGCTTCGGGAACATCAGTAATTGCAAGTTCTATTCAGACAAAGCAAAGTGCTGGGAAGAATGGCACAAGAGTAACGATTAACCTTAATCCAAAGAGGGCGTCCTATTTTATAGGGCGCCTTCTACAATTTATAGAATTTTTTGATTCACTATTTTTTGAATTGCCTCATAGTCATATCCTTCAGCTTTCAATTTTTGTTCTCTTTGAGGTTGATTTCCCCACTTACCAGCAATTATTTCATTTGCAATTTCTTCATTTGATTTTTTACTTGGAGAACCTTGCAAAAGTTCATTTACTTTATTTTGAATAGCATCATAATCATATCCTTGTGCAATTAAAGTTTCCTTTCTTTGAGGATTATTACCATATTTACCATTTATAACATCTCTTGCTAATTCTTCTATTGATTGCTTTTTCTCTGGAGTTGCAACTGTTTCAGAAGTTTCTTTATATTTTATATTATAGTATTCATATAGTGCTTTTGCTAGCTCTTTGCCTATCAATTCTGTATTATCTATAATCCATTTTGCATCTTCTGCGTTGCTATGAAAACCTACTTCTGTTAATACTGCTATTGCTTTTGTTGAGCCAGTTTCAGCTAAACTATTGTATTTTACGCCTCTATCGCTACTAGGTGTAATTTTTGATAACCTTTTATATACAATTTGTGCTAACTTATCTGCCTCTGTATTTGGAGAATATGCATATACTTCGCAACCTCTTGCAGAGCTAACACCAGCATTAGTGTGAATAGAAAAGTGTACATCAGAATTGCTGTTATTACTATCTCGTATTACTTCTTCTAAACTCATATTAGGATTATTTCTAACAACTGTAAAACTAGAATTTTTCTTTAATTCTCTTTCTACTACGTCTGCAATTTCATTACATCTTTTTTCTTCTGTTCCATAATTTCCTACGCCAACATTTTGGTCTTGAAAACTTGGACTTAAATAGATTTTTGGCATACTTATTAATCATTCCTTTCTTTGCTTTCGTCGCCATTAAACTACGAAAGTCAAAATTTTAAAAAATATATTTGCTTATAATATAATATGAATATAAAATAGTAAAGTGAATATTATTGAAATAAATCTTGCTAATTAGAGAAAAGGTGTGGTAAAATACGAGAAGTAAAAATGTAAATACTATTTTACTTGATATTAATACCTATAGAGGTGAAAATTATGGAATTTACAAAAATGGAAGGGCTAGGAAATGACTATGTGTATATTGATTGCTATACAAAAGAGCAAAAAATAGAGAATATGTCGAACCTAGCTCAAACTATTAGCAACAGGCATTTTGGAGTAGGTTCAGATGGACTAATTTTAATTTGTAAAAGTAGTATAGCTGATTTCAAAATGAGAATGTTCAATAGTGATGGTAGTGAAGCAGAAATGTGTGGAAACGGAATTAGATGTGTTGGAAAATTTGTGTACGACAAAGGTCTCACACAAAAAGAAGAAATAACAGTAGAAACATTAGCAGGAATAAAAAAATTAAAATTAAATATAGAAAAGGGAAAGGTAAAAACAGTAAGAGTAGATATGGGACAGCCAATTTTAGAGCCAGATAAAATACCAGTAATACCTATGAAAAACGAAAACCCTGTAAAAAATTTAGAATTACAAGTATTAGACAAAAAGTTCAGATTCACTTGTGTATCAATGGGAAATCCGCATGCAGTAGCTTTTATAAAAGGAGTAAATAATAAGTTACAAACTATAAAAGATGTAGAAGAAAATATAAATAAAAATATAGAAGAATTTGATATAGAAAAATATGGGAAAATAGTAGAAGTAGACAATCATTTTCCTAAAAAAGTAAATGTAGAATTTATAGAAATAGAAAATGAAAATTATATGAAAATGAGAGTATGGGAGCGAGGCTCTGGAGAAACCCTTGCTTGTGGTACAGGAGCATGTGCATCTGTAGTTGCAGCAATTATAAACGGTTATGCAAAGAAAAATACACCTATAACTGTAAAATTGTTAGGTGGCAACTTAGAAATAGAATGGAATGAAAAAGATAATCATGTATATATGACAGGGCCTGCAACTACTGTATTTGAAGGAAAGCTTTAAGGGGGACGGTTCTAAAAATCCGGAATTTAGGGACGGAGGAAAAATTCCTTACCAAGAGGATTATAAAAGTCAAGATTTGAAAATGAGGTAAAAGATTCTTAAGAGAAGGATTATAGGAGGTATAATATATGGAAAATTTAAGATTTAGTATAATAATGCCAGCATATAATGCAGAAAAATATATAGAAAGAAGTATAAATAGTGTATTAGACCAAAGTTTTGAAAATTATGAGTTAATAGTAGTAGATGATTGCTCTAAAGACGGAACTTTTGAAAAAATAAAGCAGTATGGAGGTAAAGTAGTAGCATTACAAAACAGCGAAAATAAGAGAGCGGGAGGAGCAAGAAATACAGGACTAAATGCAGCAAAAGGCGAATATATAATATTCTTAGATTCAGATGATATGTTATATGAAAAAGATACACTTAAAAAAATAGATGAAGTAATAGGGGATACTAATGTTGACTTAATATATTTAGGTTTTAAATTTTCTGGTAGCAGAGATGATATGGTAATTCCATCAAAAGAAACATGTACAAAGAAATTTAAAGCATCAGAAGATGACTATATGAATATTTGGAGTAAATGTTGGAATAGAGAATATTTAAATAAAAATAATATAAGATTTGCAGAAGGAAGATATTATGAAGATACATTATTTAATTTTCATGGTATCATGAAAGCAAATTCATATTTAGTAGCTGAATTTCCAACACATATATATGAATGTGGAATACAAACTAGTATGACAAATAATATAACATTTAAACATTTATATGATGTTATAGAAAACCTTAAAGATATGAAGGAAATAAAGGATACAGAGGGTACTGAAGAAATTAATATTTTAATAAAAAAGACAGTTGATTTATGTAAAAGAATTGTAGAGAAAGTTATGGGAATGTAGAATTTGTATCAAGTATACAATAATATTCCTGAAAACTATTGTATTTTTTAGAAAATTATGTTATTATAATAATGTTAAAAATTACCTTATACTTAGCTTTAGGAAAAATTACACCACTAAAACTCAGTTTAAGGCATATAAAAAATAGGAGGTGTAAAATATGACAAAGGAAAGAAAACAAGAAATCATTAATACTTATAAAAGAGATGAAAACGACACTGGTTCTCCAGAAGTTCAAATAGCTCTTTTAACAGAAAGAATTAATGAATTAACAGAACATTTAAAAGTTCACACAAAAGACAATCATTCAAGAAGAGGTCTTCTAAAAATGGTTGGTGCAAGAAGAAGCTTACTAAAATATTTAAGTGACAAAGATGTTCAAAGATATAGAGATATAGTTGAAAAACTAGGATTAAGAAAATAATCTTCAAGGACGTTTTGCCAAAACAAAGTAAAACGTCCTATTTTTGAAGAAAATGTATTTCTTTAAAAGATGTAAAAATTAGTTTATTTTACAAAAAAGGTGTAATAAAAATTAGCAATACTTATAATTAGTTAGTAGCTTGTACAAAATATTAATAAATTACTAATATTTTGTAGAGGTTACACTAATAAAGTATTGTTAAAATACAATGAAAAGGAGTAGAAAATTATGTTTAAAACTTATGAAACAGAATTAGCAGGAAGAAAATTAACAATAGAAACAGGAAAAATAGCAGAACTTGCAAATGGTAGTGTAGTTGTAAGGTATGGAGATACTGTTGTAATGGTAAATGTTACAGCAGCAAAGGAGCCAAAAGAGGGAGTGGACTTTTTCCCACTTTCAGTAGATTATGAGGAAAAATTATATGCAGTAGGTAAAATTCCAGGAAGCTTTATGAAAAGGGAAGGAAAGCCAGCAGACAAAGCAATATTAACATCAAGAGCAATAGATAGACCTCTTCGTCCATTATTCCCAAAAGATTTTAGAAATGATGTATGTGTTGTTGCAACAGTACTTTCTGTCGAGCAAGATAATAGTCCAGAAGTATGTGCAATGATAGGTGCTTCAGCAGCACTTTCAATTTCAGATATACCATTTGGTGGACCAACAGCTGCAGTAAATGTAGGGTATGTAAATGATGAAATAATAATAAACCCAACAGTAGAGCAAAGGGAAAAATCAAGGTTAACATTAACAGTAGCTGGAACACAAGAAAAAATAACAATGATAGAAGCAGGAGCAGATGAAATACCAAACGACACAATGCTAGAGGCAATTAAAAAAGCACATGTTGAAATAAAGAAAATTTGTGATTTTATAACTGAAATTAAAAACGATATAGGAAAACCAAAATTTGAATATCAATCTTTTGCAACAGATCCAGAAGTATATGCTGAAGTAGAGGCTAATTTTAAAGATAGAATGTACCAAGATGTACAAGCAGTAGACAAAGAAATTAGAGATGCTAATATAGAAAAGATAACAGAAGACATTACAAATTATTATATAGAAAAATATGGTGAAGAGGTTGCAGAAGAAAAGAAACAAGCCATAGCAGATAGTGTTCACGATTTAGAGAAAAAATGTGTTAGAGAAATGATATTTGTAGAACATAAACGTCCAGATGGAAGAAAGCTAGATGAAATAAGACCTCTTTCATGTGAAGTAGGAATACTTCCAAGAGTTCATGGAAGTGCATTATTTACAAGAGGTCAAACTCAAGTAATGTCAGTTGCAACATTAGGAATGAAGAGTGAAGAGCAAATGTTAGATGGTGTTGATGAAGAAACTTCAAAAAGATACATTCACCACTACAATTTCCCTTCATATTCAGTAGGGGAAGCAAGGCCATCTCGTGGACCAGGAAGAAGAGAAGTAGGACATGGGGCTTTAGCAGAAAAAGCATTAGTTCCAGTACTTCCATCAGAAGAAGAATTTCCATATACAATAAGAGTTGTATCAGAAGTATTATCTTCAAATGGTTCAACATCACAAGCAAGTATATGTGGAAGCACACTTGCTTTAATGGATGCAGGTGTTCCAATTAAAAAGCCAGTTGCAGGTATATCAACAGGTTTAGTAACAAGCAAAGATAATCCAAATGACTATATAATGCTTACAGATATTCAAGGAATAGAAGACTTTTTCGGAGATATGGATTTTAAAGTTGGTGGAACAAAGGACGGAATTACAGCAATACAAGTAGATATTAAAATAGACGGTTTAACTTATGACATAATAAAAGAAGCATTTGAAAGAACAAAGGTAGCAAGGGACTATATTTTAGACAATATAATGGCGCCAGTAATAGACAAGCCAAGAGCTGATATTTCAAAATATGCTCCAAGAATATTAACATTAAATATACCAGTAGACAAAATAAAAGATGTAATAGGTCCTGGTGGAAAAATGATTAATAAAATAATAGATGCAACAGGAGTAAAAATAGATATAGAAGAAGACGGTAGAGTTTGCATTTACTCAGTAGAGGGACAAGATGGACCAAAAGCATTAAAGATGATTGAAGAAATTACAAGAGAAATTGAACCAGGAAAAATTTATGATGGAAAGGTAAGCAGAATAGTTTCATTTGGTGCATTTGTAGATTTAGGTGCAGGAAAAGAAGGTTTACTTCATATATCTAAGATATCAAGCAAAAGGGTAGAAAAAGTTGAAGATGTACTAGCAGTTGGAGATGAAGTAACAGTAAAAGTTACAGATATAGACAGTCAAGGACGAATCAATTTAAGTATGAAAGATTTAGAAGTGCATGAAGAAGAGTAAAATATATCATCACACAAAAATACAATATTTATGTATGTGTGAAATTTTAGACATTAACAGAATATGAGCGAAATCTTAAAATTTTATTAACAATATTGTAAAAAAATATATTAAAGAGTATAATGTTTCCAGAACTTAAATATAATAAGTAGTATAATGAGGAGAGAAAAATGGAGTATTTATATATAATACAACAAGCATTAGTTTGGGTAGTAACAATATTCTGGTTATATCAACTAATTGTAAGTGTATGTTCATTAATTAAATTAAAAGATAAGCCAATTATAGAAGAAAAAAATAATCGTTTTATGCTAATTATTCCTGCTCATAACGAATCTAAAGTAGTAGGTAACTTAATTGAAAGTTTGAAAAAACAGGATTATCCAAAGGATTTATATGATATATATGTTATAGCAGATAACTGTACAGATAATACAGCTGAAATTGCAAGGAATGCGGGAGCTTTAGTATATGAAAGATTTGACGATACAAAGAAAACAAAAGGTTATGCGATGCAATGGTTTTTAAATCAAAAAATAGAGGAAAATGCACCATATGATGCTTTTTGCGTTTTTGATGCAGATAATATAGTAGATGTAAACTTTTTAAAGGCAATGAATAAAAAGCTATGTCAAGGTGAAGATGTAGTACAGGGTTATAGAGACATTAAAAATCCTACAGACAGTTGGATTTCAGCAGGGTATGCAATATTTTATTGGACAATGAATAGATTCTATCATTTAGCAAGGTATAATTTGGGACTATCTCCATTAATAAATGGTACAGGTTTTATGGTAAAATTTGATGTTATAAAACCGGAAGGATGGAATACCAAAACACTTACAGAAGATATTGAATTTTCATTAAAAAGAATAATTGCAGGTAAAAGATTAGGCTGGGCAACAGATGCAATAGTATATGACGAACAGCCAGTAGGTTTTAAACAATCTTGGTCACAAAGAACAAGATGGACAGTTGGACATATTCAATGTATGAAAGAGTATACAGGCTTACTTGCAACTGCTGTAAAAGAAAAGAAAACATTAATGAACTTTGATGGTTTATTATATATATTAGGTAGTATTCCAATGTTTATACTAACATTAGTATTATTAGCAATAAATGTAATAATTTATGTATTCAATGGTATGACATGGCTAGACTTATTAGTAAATGCTGTAAGGTATTTAATACCAACATTCTTATTGCCAATATTAACAGCAATAGTAATAATGCTACTAGATAAAAAGCCAATAAGACCAATGATTAAAGGGTTAATATTTTATCCAATATTCCTTGGTTCATGGTTACTAATTAATTTTAAATGTTTATTTAAAAGGGAAACAAAATGGGAAAAAATTGACCACGTTAGAGATATTAAGATTAATGAGGTTAGTTAAAAATAAATATGTACAAAGCAAAAGCATAGGAAATTTATCCTATGCTTATTTTTTGTCCGTCCTTACGCACAAAATTTGATGTATCGAATAAGATAAAACGAGGTGAAGAAAATGAATTATAAATATTATACTTCTAATAATAATGGGCAAGATGATTATGGTTTAAAATACATAGACGAACAAGGTTATGGCCTAATATGTAAAGATTACAAACTAGAATTTCCTCCACAACATCAGGACACTCAACCAGGAATGGAGTATTTAATGACACCTAGACCTATATTTAATAATCCATATTATAGAGGCTCTGGAAAACTTATGAATAAAGTTGCAATTATAACAGGTGGAGATTCAGGAATAGGAAGAGCAGTAGCAGTTGGATTTGTAAAAGAGGGAGCAACTGTAGTAATTGCATATTATAATGAGCATAAAGACGCAGAAGAAACAAAGGAATTTATTGAAAGACTTGGAGGAACATGTATATTACTTGCCGGAGACATAAAAGATAATAGTTTTTGTGATAAAATAATAGATGAAACTATAAATAAGTTTGGAAAAATAGATATTTTAGTAAATAATGCAGGAGTTCAGTATCAACAGAAAAGCTTATTAGATATAACAGATGAGCAATTTGATTTGACTATGAAAACTAATGTATATGCAATGTTTTATTTAACTAAAAAAGCCTTAAAACATATGTTACCAGGTTCAAGCATTATAAATGTAACTTCAATAACTACATTTAAAGGAGAACCAGAATTAATAGATTATGTAACAAGTAAAGGTGCAATTGTAGGTTTTACAAGATCGCTTGCAACTAATTTAGCAGAGAAAAATATAAGAGTAAATGCAGTATCTCCGGGAGTATTTTGGACACCTTTGCAACCAGCTTGTTGGGAGGCAGAAAAAATACCAACATTAGGTTCAGATGCACCAATGGGAAGAGCAGGCCATCCATATGAAATAGCGCCATTATTTATATATTTAGCAAGTGCAGATTCATCATATGTTACAGGTCAAGTTATGCATATTAATGGCGGAGAATATAAAGGTTAATAATAAAATAAGTTTGCAAAAACTTCACAATAGTCTATTACTATTATTCATTTAATTCCACAATAGTCACGCCCATTTCACCCTCACCAAAAGTGCCAAGCCTAAAGCTTTTAACGTGAGGGTGAGTTTTTAAAAACGCATGAATACCCTGGCGAAGTTTGCCAGTGCCTTTACCGTGCACAATACGAACAGGGCTAAGCTTTGAAATATAGCAGTCGTCCAAATATTTATCAATAACAAAAATTGCTTCATCAACATTTTGCCCAATTACATTAATTTCAGTATTAACATGTTTTGCCTTTTCTGAGTTACTATAATTAACTTTAGAATTAGTATGACTTTTAGTATTAGTTTTAATGCTCAAAATATCACTAACTTTTATTGTAAGTTTTGCACTTCCAATTTGAACTTGCAAAGAGTCATTTTTTCCAGATAGGGAATAGATAGTAGCAGGTTCATTAATATTTTTTAAATTTACAACCATGCCAACTTTCAAGTCTTTTTTAGTAAGCACAGTAGGAGTTTCTTCTTTAGAGGAGCTATGGTTTATTGAAGATAAACTTTCATTTAGTTTGTTTCTCAATTTATTAGCCCTTGAAATAGAAGAAGCATCAAAGTTATTTCTTACAATATTTGCAATTTCAGTGTCATTAAATGAAGCAAAATCAATATTTTCTAAATTTTTAAATTTGGCATAAATATTCTCTAATTCTTTAATAGTAGAGCTTGCCTCATCTTTAGCAGAAAGAATAATGTCTTGAGCTTGAATTTTGGCATTTTCAGCAAGTTGTTTTTCCTTTTCTTTTTGCCTAGAATTATCTTTTTCTAAAGACTTCCTTAAAGCTTGCACTTGATTTAAATTTTTTGTAATTTCATCTTTTTCTTTTTCAATTTGTATTTTATCATCATAAATATTTTTTAAAAGTTCTTCAATACTAATGTCATCAGTATTTAAAAGTTGTTTTGCTCTATTTAAAATAGTGTCCGGAAGACCTAATTTTTGACTAATAGCAAAAGCATTACTTTTTCCAGGAATCCCTATTAATAGCTTGTATGTTGGTTTTAAGTGCTCAATATCAAACTCAGAACTTGCATTTTCAAAACCGTCATTTACAAGAGCATAATTTTTTATTTCTTGATAATGTGTTGTAGCAATAGTAATAGCACCTAATTTATTAAAATGTTCTAAAATGCTAATTGCTAAATTTGCACCTTCTAGTGGATCTGTACCAGAGCCAAGTTCATCTAATAAAACAAGACTATTAGAAGTAGCATGTTTTATTATATTTACTATGTTTAACATATGAGAAGAAAAAGTGCTTAAAGACTCTTGAATACTTTGTTCATCTCCTATATCTGCAAAAATATTGTCGAAAACATAAATACTAGAGTTTTCATTTGCAGGAATAAAAAGTCCACAATAAGCCATAATGCAAAGTAATCCGCAAGTTTTTAAACTAACGGTTTTTCCACCTGTATTTGGACCTGTAATAATTAATGAATTATATTTTGAGCCAATTTCTATATCTATTGGAACAACTATGTTTCCATCAATTAGTGGATGGCGTGCCTGAATTAAATTAATGGTCTTATTATCATTAACTTTAGGTAACACACCGCCAATTTCTTTAGAAAACCTAGCTTTTGCAAAAATGAAATCTAAAGTTCCAATTAAATTTACATCAGAAGAAAGCTCATTTGTATAGTTAAATAATAAGCTAGATAGGTTTTGCAATATTTTTTCAATTTCTATATTTTCTTCTATTTTCAAATTATTAATTTTATTATTCATTTCGAAAACAGACATCGGCTCAATAAACACGGTAGAGCCACTTGCAGACATGTCATGTATAAAACCTTTGACATTTCCTCTATATTCTTCTTTTACAGGTATAACGTACCTATCATTCCTAATTGTGATAATAGGTTCCATTATATATTTTGAATAAGTTGAAGAATGAATTAAATTTCCTAAAGTATTTTTAATATCTGCTTCTAATTTTCTTCTATTTCTTCTTAAAGAAGAAAGCTGTGAAGAAGCATCATCTGCAATATTATCTTCGTCTATAATACTTGAAAATATTTTACTTTCAATATTTGGGTTTGAATATAAACTAGAAAAATATCCGTCTAATTTTGGAAATGCAGAAATATCAAATTCTTCGTCTTTATAAAAATATTCTTTAAATTCTCTGGCAAGTTTCAAGATATTTGCAACTTCCAATAAAGACTTTGCACTTAAAGAGTTACCACTTTGCAAGCTTTTTATTGCAATAGATATGTCTGCTATTTCATTACTTGGCAAATTAGATTTTCTAAAGCATAAATTTGAAGCTTCAAGTGTTTCAGAAAGTAGGCTTTCAACTTGTAATTTTTTAAAAGTAGGTAATAAATTTCTAGCCTTTTCTTTAGCTATATATGTTTTACAATATTTTTCTAATCTTAGTTTTATTTCATCAAATTCTAGCTTTTTTAAATAATCTGCAATTTTTATTTCATTATTTAAATCATTTTCTGATACTTCTAATTTTTTTGAAAAATCTTCAGTCATTTTTATTATTCCTTTCAATGGGTTTATTCTTTACTAATTTGTGCTATTTTATCACAAAAAAGCAAAAAAATAAAGGGACTTTGCAAATTAGAAGGATACATAATTTAAAAACTTAAAATCCTGACCAGTCAGACTAATAGAAAAAATCATAAATAAGATGTATAAGTATAAAAACAAAAATTGAAGGGGTACAAATGGAAAATATAAAAATCATATCAACAGGCCAATATTTACCAGAGATTAAAATAGATAATAAAATGTTATCGAAAAAATATAAAGTTACAGAAGAATATATAGAAAAAAGAACAGGTATAAGAACAAGATATTTTGCAAACGAAGACATAGTAGAAATGGCAGTTAAATCAGCAAAAGATGCACTAAAAAATGAAAAGATAGACATAGATTTAATAATAGTAGCTAGTACAACAACGCAAAAATTGATGCCAGGAATTTCATATTTAGTACAAAAAGAATTACAAATAGAAAATTGCATGTGTTTAGATATTATAGCAGGTTGTAGTGGATACATAAATGCATTTGATATAGCAAGAAATTATATAGCCATTGGAAAGGTAAAAACTGCAATGATAATTGGTGTAGATATACTTTCAAAATATGTTAATGAAGACGACATTGGAACAGCAATTATATTATCAGATGGAGCAGGCACTACAGTAATTCAGAAAGCAGATGTGGAAAAACAATATGAAAGCAATATAAAAAGTGATGGCAAAAATTCAGAAATATTAACATGCACAGCAACATCTAAAATATATATGGATGGAAAAGCAGTATACAAATATGCGGTTACAGAAACCGTAAAAAATGTTAAGGAATTATTGAAAATTGCAGGTGAAAGTTTAAATAGTATAAAATATATAGTCCCACATCAATCAAACTTGAAAATATTAAATTCAATTACTAGTAAATTAAATTTACCAGAGGAAAAAGTATTTAAAGATATTCAATATGTTGGAAATACTTTTTGTGCAAGTATACCAATTGCCTTAAATAAAATGTTTGAAAATAATATGTTACAAAATGGAGATAAAATAATTCTTCTAGGTTATGGTGGAGGGCTAAATACAGGAAGCATATTGCTAGAAATATAAAATTAAAGATAAATATTACTATGAAATTGCAAGGAATATTGCAATGAAAATGCAAGAAATCTTGCCATGAAGTTACAAGAAATATTGCTATGAAAAAGCAAAAAATATTGTTATGGAAACGCAAGAAATATTGGAGGAGATATAAATGAAAGTAGCATTTTTGTTCCCTGGTCAAGGTGCTCAAACTGTTGGCATGGGAAAAGAAATATATGATAAATATGAAGAAGCAAAGAATGTATATGAAAAAGCTTCAGAAATTTCAGGAATAGATATTAAAAAAATTTGTTTTGAAGGTGAAAAAATAGATAGCACAGAGTTTACGCAAATTGCTATTGCTACAACAAGTTTGGCAATTTTAGAAGTTTTAAAACAAAAAGGAATAGAAGCACAAATTCTGGCTGGTTTAAGTCTTGGAGAATATCCAGCATTAATACATGGAGGATATTTAAGTTTTGAAGATGGCATAAAACTACTAAAATACAGAGGTTATTATATGGCAAATTGTGTGCCAAAAGAGGAATATGCTATGGCAGCTATTATAGGTTTGAATAGCGAAAAAATAGAAGAAATATGCAGTAACATTAGAAATGGTGGAAAATTTGTGGTTCCTGCAAATTATAATTATTCATCACAAACAGTAATATCGGGAAATAGTGATGCAGTAGAAATTGCTATGGAAGTTTTAAAAGAAAGTGGTGCAAAAAAAATAGTTAAATTAAATACTAGTGGACCATTTCATACAGAAAAGCTAAAAGAAGCGAAAAAGAAATATGAAAGAGAATTAGAAAAAGTAAGTTTTAAAATGGGGAATATTCCAGTAATAAAGAATATAGATGGTACATTGTATAAAAATGAAGACAATATAAGAGAAATATTAGCAAAGCATATTATAAGTCCAGTAAGGTTTGATAGAGCAATAAAGTTAATGTTTGAAAAAGGAATAGATACATTTATAGAAGTGGGACCGGGGAGAGTGCTAACTGGATTTGTAAAAAAAGAAAATAAAGATGCCAAGGTATATAATGCAAGTGAATTATTTTAGAGATTATATAAGCAAATATAAGAAAGGAAGAATAAAAAGGTGGAAGAAGAAAAAAAGGTAGTTTTAATAACAGGAGGGTCAAGAGGAATAGGAAAGCAAGTAGCATTAAGATTTGCAAAGCAAGGTTTTAATGTAGTAATAAATTATGTATCAGATAAAACAGATACAGAAAGTTTAGAAAAAGAAATAAAAGAGCAAAACCAAAATATAGATGTTTTATTAATAAAGTCAGATGTAACATCATATGAAGCATCAGAAAAAATGATAAAACAAGTAATAGAGAAATTTGGAAAGATAGATGTTTTGGTAAATAATGCAGGAATAACGAAAGATGCATTGTTAATTAGAATGAAGGAAGAAGAATTTGATAAAGTAATACAAGTAAACTTAAAGGGTACGTTTAATGTAACTAAAGCAGTAGTACCATACATGATGAAGAAAAGAGAAGGTAGTATTATTAGTTTATCATCAGTAGTGGGGGTAGTTGGAAATGCAGGACAATGTAATTATTCTGCATCAAAGGCTGGAATAATTGGCTTTACTAAAAGTTTGGCAAAAGAACTTGCTTCAAGAAATATAAGAGTAAATGCTTTGGCTCCAGGATTTATAAAAACAGATATGACAGATGTTTTATCAGATTCTATAAAAGAAGATATAAATGCTCAAATTCCTTTAAAGAGAATGGGTTTGGCAGAAGAGGTTGCAAATGTTGTTTATTTTTTAGGTAGTAAAGAAAGCTCATATATAACGGGTCAGGTTATAAATGTAGATGGTGGAATGGTAATGTAGTGTGATGAACTTTGTACGCATTTATGTTGGTTAGCGCAATAAAGAAAGGAAGATATAGAAATGGAAAAAAGAGTTGTTATTACTGGATTAGGTGCAATTACACCAATAGGAAATAATGTAGAAGAATTTTGGAATGGTATAAAAGAAGGTAAATGTGGAATTGACGAAATTACGCATTTTGATACAACGGACTTTAAAGTGAAATTAGCAGCAGAAGTGAAAAATTATAATCCGGATGATTATTTTGATGCGAAGACGTCTAAAAGAATGGATTTATTTTCTCAATATGCTGTAATAGCTGCAAAGGAAGCGATAAATGATGCAAAAATCACATCTGAAAATACAGATATGGATAGAGTAGGAATTATTGTAAGTGCAGGAATTGGAGGACTTTCAACAATAGAAAAAAATAATAAAATATTGGTAGAAAAAGGACCAGATAGGGTATCTCCAATGTATATACCAATGTCAATAGTTAATATGGCAACAGGAAATATAGCAATAGAATTAGGAATAAAAGGAGAATCAATGTCAATAGTAACAGCTTGTGCAGGTGGTACACATTCTATAGGAGAGGGATTTAGAACTATAAAGCATGGCTATCAAGATGTTATGCTAGTAGGTGGTGCAGAAGCTTCTATAACACCAACTGGAATAGCAGGTTTTACAAATATAAAGGCCTTAAGTAGAGAAGAAAATAAGAATAGGGCAAGTATTCCATTTGATAAAGAAAGAAGTGGATTTGTAATGGGAGAAGGCTCAGGAATACTTGTTTTAGAGGAATTGGAACATGCATTAAAAAGAAAAGCAAAAATATACGCAGAAGTAGTAGGCTATGGAGCAACTTCAGATGCATATCATATAACATCTCCATCACCAGATGGAAGTGGAGCAGCTAAAGCAATGAAAATTGCAATGGAAGAAGCAAATGTAAAACCAAAAGATATAACATATATAAATGCACATGGTACATCTACACATTTAAACGACTTAGGAGAAACTCTTGCTGTAAAACTAGCTTTTGGAGATGCAAGTAAAGATGTAATGATAAGTTCTACAAAAGGAAATACTGGTCATCTATTAGGTGCAGCAGGAGGAATTGAGGCTGTAGTTATTGCAAAAGCAATAGAAGATAATTTTATACCACCAACAATAAATTATAAAGTTAAGGATGAAGAATGTGATTTAGATGTTGTGCCAAATAAAGGTAGAAAAATAAATGTAAAATATGCAATGTCAAATTCTTTAGGATTTGGAGGACATAATAGTTCAATATTATTTAAAAAATATGTATAAATATATATAAATTTAAGGTTATACTTTTTGACCCATTGGGCTCAGTTGAGGGCAGTACTAAACTGACAAATTTGGAAAGGAGTGAATTTAATATGGGTTATGATGATATTAAAAAGTTGATGGAGTATATGGGAAAATCTCAAATTGATAATTTAAGCATTGAATTTCCAGATGGACTTAAAATTAATATGAAAAAAGAAAATCAAGTTGAAAAGCAGATGGATGATAATAAAAAAATTACTGTTAATAATGCTGAAAATGTAGTAGTTCCGCAAATAGTAGAAACTGAAAAAGAAGAAAAGTTTAAAGTAGTTAAATCTCCAATGGTAGGAACATTTTATAGTAGCAGTTCACCAAATGATAAACCATTTGTAAAAGTAGGAGATAAAGTAACTAAAGGTCAAGTACTTTGTATTGTTGAAGCAATGAAATTAATGAATGAAATAGAATCAGATTTTGATGGAGAGATAGTTGAAATATGTGTGAAAAATGAAGATGTGGTAGAGTATGGAACACCACTATTTAAATTGAGCTAAACTATTAGGGACGGGGTTAAATAGTTTAGTCTTGACTAAACTATTTAACCCCGTCCCTAATAGTTTAGCAGAAAGGAAAAAATATGTTAGATATAAATGAAATTATGAAAATAATACCTCAAAGAGCACCTTTCTTAATGATAGATAAGGTAGAAGAGTATGTACCAGGAGAGAGTTGTACAGCCTATAAAAATGTGTGTATAAATGAGCAATATTTTATGGGGCATTTTCCAGGTCAACCAATTATGCCTGGTGTGTTAATTGTAGAGGCTTTAGCACAAACAGGTGCAGTTGCAATATTATCAATGAAAGAAAATGAAGGAAAAAATGCATTATTTGGAGGTATAGATAATTTTAGATTTAAAAAGCAAGTTTTGCCAGGTGATACATTAAAATTAGAAGTAAAAATAATAAAGAGGAAGGGACCAATAGGAATAGGGGAAGCTATAGCAACAGTTGACGGAAAAGTTGCAGCAAAAGGAGAGCTTACTTTCGCAATAATATAAAAAAGGAGAGCTTACTTTCGCAATAGTATAAAAAACGTAGGTAGGCTTTCGCCTACCTACGTTAATCCGCCATCTTCACACAAGTGTAATTTTTATTGGGCCTTGGGGGGGCAGATTTTGTTACCCACCCAACAGTATGATTGCATAAAGAATTTATTGTGGAAGTGACTTCTGCTTCAGAATAGTCTCCATTAATATAAAACATAGATGGAAAACTGTCATTATTCTGAATGTATACATTTAGTAATTCAGCAATAAGCTTTTTATGGCTTAAAGCATTATCTTTGGTATGTGCTTCAGATAGTAAAGCAAAAAATTTCTCATATTTGCTGAAACATAGTGTTGAATTGGACTTTTTCATTTTTTAGCCTCCCTAAAGTAGTAGTTGGTTTTGTTACGTGAAATGTCATCTTCAAAAAGATTAAAGCCACACTCATGCAGTAATTCTTCAGTCATCTTATCCTAATTAAAATATTCTTTGGTTATAAGAGGTGCAAAGTGAGAATTCTGACCAAACAGAAAGAATCCGTTTGAGATTATTAAGGTAATTACGAAGTTTCATATATTTACCTACCTTTCTATAAAATTTATAAATATTATATAACGGATTTATGTAAATGTCAAAAAGTTTTTGAAAATACTTAAGTAAAATATTTTAAAAATATATAAATTGAAAGGACTGAAAGAAATGTTAAATAAAATATTAGTAGCTAATAGAGGAGAAATAGCAGTAAGAATAATAAGAGCTTGTAGAGAAATGGGAATAAAAACAGTGGCAGTATATTCAGAAGCCGATAAAGAGGCACTTCATACAAAACTAGCAGATGAGGCGATTTGTATTGGTCCAGCAATATCTTCAAAGAGTTATTTGAATATGAAAGCTATAATAGAGGCTGCATGTTTAACGGGATGTGATAGTATTCATCCGGGTTTTGGATTTTTATCAGAAAATAGCAATTTTGCAAGAATATGTGAAGAAATAGGCATAAAATTTATAGGTCCATCCTACAAACTTATAGAATTATTAGGTAACAAATCAAAAGCTAAAGAGACAATGAAAAATATTGGTGTTCCTGTAATTCCTGGTTCAGAAGGGTTAGTTAATTCTAAAGAAGAAAGTAAAAAAATTGCAGAAAATATAGGCTATCCTGTTATGCTGAAGGCATCATCTGGTGGTGGAGGAAGAGGCATAAGGGTAGTGCAAGATGAGGAAGAACTAGATAAACAATATGATATAGTGAAACAAGAGGCAATAAATTCTTTTGGAGATGGTAGCATATACATAGAAAAATTTATTGAAAATCCTCGCCATGTAGAAATACAAATATTAGCAGATGAACATAATAATGCAGTATATTTAGGAGAAAGAGATTGTAGCATACAAAGAAGAAATCAAAAAGTTTTAGAGGAGTCACCAAGTTTAGCTATAGATGAAGCATTAAGAAAAAAGATGGGCACTATTGCGGTCAAAGCAGTAAAAGAAATAGGCTATACAAATGCAGGAACAATAGAGTTTTTAGTAGATAAGAATAAAAATTTTTATTTTATGGAGATGAATACTAGACTTCAAGTTGAACATCCAGTAACTGAATTTGTAACAGGTATAGATATTGTAAAAGAACAAATAAAAATAGCAAGTGGTATGGAACTTACGTATAAACAAGAAAATATAAAAGTTACTGGACATAGTATGGAGGTAAGGGTTAATGCAGAAAATCCATCTAAAAATTTTATGCCATGTCCAGGTAAAATAACAGGAATAAATTTTCCAGGAGGAAATGGAATAAGAATTGATACGGCAATTTATTCAGGTTATACTGTTCCACAAAATTATGATTCAATGATTGCAAAAATAATAGTGCATGGAAAGGACAGAAATGAATCTATTGCTAAAATGAAAAGTGCGTTATCGGAGTTCATAATAGAGGGAATAGATACAAATATAGACTTTATTTTGCAGATATTAGACAATGAGAATTTTAAAAATAATAATTATGATACAAGTTTTTTGAAACGGATTTTTAGAACATACATAAACAAATATGGAGGAAGTTAATTAAATGATTATAGATGGAATAAGAAAATTAAATAATGGAAAACAAAAGAGAGAAAAAAACAGCAAAGCTTCAGATATGCTAATTGGAAAATGGGTGAAATGTGATAATTGTAAAGAAATTTTATATAAGGATGATGTTCATAAAAATTTAAGTGTGTGTCCTAATTGTGGCAAACATTTTAGAATATCTTCAAGAAGAAGAATAAAGCAAATTGCAGATGATGGAACGTTTGAAGAAATAGGAGAACAAGTAGAGACAACAGATCCACTTAAATTTGATGGGTATTTAAAAAAAATAGATAGTTTGAGAGAAAAAACGAAAATACAAGAGGCAGTAACTTGTGGAAAATGCAAAATAGAAAATGAAACAGCAATTATTTGTGTAATGGATGGAAATTTTTTAATGGGAAGTATGGGAAGAGCAGTAGGAGAAAGAATAACAATGGCAATAGAGGAAGCTATAAAACAAAGATTACCATTAATTATATTTTGTGTTTCTGGTGGTGCAAGGATGCAAGAAGGAATAGTTTCTTTAATGCAAATGGCAAAAACCACAAGCGCTTTAGGTAAACTAAATGAAGCAGGAATTTTATATATATCTGTATTAACAGATCCAACTACAGGTGGAGTTACAGCATCATTTGCAAGTTTGGGAGATATTATTTTAGCTGAACCAGATGCTTTAATAGGTTTTGCAGGGCCTAGAGTAATAGAACAAACTATAGGAGAAAAGTTACCAGAAGGATTTCAAAAATCAGAATTTTTACTAGAACATGGTTTTATAGATAAAATAGTGGAAAGAAAAGATATGAAAAAAACTTTGGCGCAAATTATAAGAATGCATAAATTATAAAACATATAATGATAAATATGGCAAATATGAAAGGAGCGAACAATGAAAAAAAATAAAATATCTGCTTGGGATGTAGTCTTGCTTGCAAGGCAAAAGAATAGGCCAAAAGCATTAGATTATATAGATAAAATATTTGATGAATTTATAGAATTTCATGGCGATAGGCTATATGGAGATGATAAATCTATAGTAGGAGGAATTGCTACAATAGACCAATTTACAGTTACTGTTATTGGTGAACAAAAGGGTAGAACAACAAAAGAAAATATGGAAAGAAATTTTGGGATGCCTAATCCTGAAGGCTATAGAAAATCTATGAGACTAATGAAACAAGCTGAAAAATTTGGAAGACCAATAATAACATTTATAGATACACCTGGAGCATACCCTGGAATTGGGGCTGAAGAAAGAGGGCAACGGAGAAGCAATAGCTAAGTCTATGATAGAGATGTCGACTTTAAAGGTTCCAATAATCGCAGTTGTTATAGGTGAAGGTTCAAGTGGTGGAGCATTAGCAATTTGCGTTGGAGATAGAATAGTAATGCTTGAAAATGCAATATATTCAATTTTGTCACCAGAGGGGTTTGCAAGTATTTTATATAAGGATTCCTCTAAAGCAAGCGAAGCTGCAGAAAATATGAAAATTACAGCAAATGATTTAAAAGAGCTAAATATTATTGATAAAATAATTGAAGAACCAGAGGGTGGAGTGCAAAATGATTTTGAAAATGTAGCAGATAACTTAAAAGAATATATTGTTCAAGAATTGAATAAACTCTGTAAATTAGATGTATATACATTATTGGAAAAGCGTTATGAAAAATATAGAAAGATGTAAAATTTACAGCTGAAAGTAAAATGATATTTCAATTAATAGGAGGAGTAAAATGATATTAGAAGGAAAAAAAGTATTAATAATGGGAATCAGAAACAAATGGAGTATAGCATGGGGAGCAGCACAGTCTGCTTATGAAAATGGGGCACAGGTTATATTTACACATAGTGAATTTGAAAATGAAGAAAAAATAAATGCATTAATTAGCCAAATACCTGGTTCAAAATCTTTTCCATGTGATGCGGGAAGTGACGAAAGCATAAGAAAATGTTTAGAAAAAGTAAAGGCAGAGTATGGAAGGGTAGATGGAATTTTGCATAGTATAGCACACGCAAATACAGATGATTTAAGAAATGATTTCGTATTAACATCAAGAGAAGGTTATGCTCATGCATGTGATATAAGTGCATATTCACTTGTTGCAGTGGCAAGAATTGCAAAAGAAATAGATATGCTAAATGAAGGTGCAAGTATTGTAGCATTTACATATTATGGTGCAGAAAAGGCCATAGAAGGTTATAATGTAATGGGAGTAGCAAAGGCAGCACTAGAGGCAAGTATAAGGTATATGGCAGTAAGTTTAGGAAAAGATAAAATTAGGGTAAATGGAATTTCTGCAGGGCCAATAAAAACATTGTCTGCAAAAGGAATAAAAGATTTTAATACAATTCTAGACGTTGTTGAACAAAGAGCACCATTACATGCAAATGTTACAACAAAGCAGGTTGGAGATGCAACAAGCTTTTTATTTAGTGATTTGTCTTCAGCAATTACAGGCGAAGTTATACATGTTGATAACGGATTTTCAATAGTTGGAGTGTAATTCTTGCATCCTTGCACCACCAGAAACACAAAATATAATTAATGGTAATCTTTGTTTGCAAGTTTGAAAATGTTATAAATTAAGTGAGATATTATAAATCAAGTAAGATGTTATAAATCAAGTGAGATGTTGTAAAATGAAAAAGAAGAGGGGTCCAATTAAGGATACCCTCTTCAAAAAGGTTAAAGTTAGTAGTGTTTGTGTTAAGCTATAACTTATAGCTAATTGCTTTAGAGTTTTATTATGGTGTATTACTGATCTTTTTTCAAGGCTCCAAGTCCAGAAAGTGTTGCATCGGAAATTTGTTTGATTTCTTCTGTCACAGACTGGCCATTTAAAGCTTGATTCTCAACGTTGAGCACTTTCATTAAAGCAGGAATCTTTGAGATAGTGTCTAGCAAGATATTTCCTGTTGCATTGGCATCGGTAAGGCCAGAAATGTTTCCACCGCCGATATTAATGAATTCGGCGTTCTGACCGAGGTTTGCCATAATTTCAGCAACAGATGTAGTTATCTGGATTTGAGCCTCAGTTTGAATCTTAAGCTTCTCAATCTCAAAGTTAACCTTCTCGTTTGCTGCACGTGCTTCTGCAAGAGATTTTTCGCCTTCAGCCTCTGCAAGTTTCTTTGCTTTAATACCTTCAGCTTCAGCAAGCTGTTTAGCCTTGATACCCTCTGCTTCAGCTAAAAGCGCAGCCTTTTTACCTTCGGCCTCGGCAATGGCCTTTCCCTTAGTAACATCTGCTTCGGCAAGACCTTCAGCGCGAGTTTTTTCAGCCTGTGCGAGTGCGGATTTCTTAACTGCTTCAGCATCATTTTGGGCAACAGTTACACGAGCTTCAGCCGCAATGGTTTCTACATCGGCGTTACCTTGAGCTTCTTTACGTGCTGCATCAGCTTTACGTTCGGCAACCTTTATTTCGGCATCTGCCTTGATAGCCTGAACATTTGCTTCAGCTTCTGCATTAACGAGTTTAGTAGCCTTTTCAGATTCGGCACGTGTAATCATAACTTCGCGTTCTTTTTGAGCTGCAAGGTTTTCCTGTTCGGCCTTCATAACGGCAACGGCACCCTTGCGTTCCTCAATTTCTTTTTCACGAATTGTTTTTTGAAGTTCACCAGCAACGTCAGCATTTGCATTTGCAGTGTCGGTTTCACTTTTGAACTGCGCAAGTTGCAAATCGGTGTCTTTACGTTTTTCTTTTTCAGCAAGCTCTGCTTCCATTTTGGAGATTGCAGTTTCCTTTTTAGCAGTTGCTTCAGCGATTTCAGCAGCTCTAGTTGCTTCTGCTTTTCTTTCACGAGTTACCTGATCAACTTCTGCCTGCTTAATTTCGGCTGCTTTGCGTTTTTCGGCGGAATCCAGAGCGGCGATATTGTTAAAGTAGTCGTTAGTATCAGAAACGTCCTGAATATTTAAAGATACGAGCTCAAGGCCCATGTTATCCATCTCATCAGCGACACTTTTCTGAATTTCCTGCTTAAAAGCTTCTTTGTCCTTCAAAATTGCTTCAGGAGTCATAGAGGCAACAACATCACGTACTGCACCCATAAGAGTGAGCTTAACATCTGCAATAATGCCGTCGTTACCACGTTCCTTAAAGGAAATAATTGCTGTACGAAGTTTAGCCTCATCAGTAACGCAAGGACGAATTTGAGCAGTCCAGTCCGCAACAATAGGTACGGCAGTACAAGTCTTAATTTCGTCTTTATCTGCCTGTACAGTAAGCATGCATAAATCAAAGTAGCTTGCTTTGCGGAAAATAGGAATTACGAAAGAACCGCCAGACACCTTGATAATAGGTTCCTTACCGCCAGTGACAATCAGTGCTTTGTCAATGTCAGCAACCCGATAGATGGCCGCAAGGAAAACTATAATGCCGATAATTGCCACAATAATGACAATTATTCCAATGTGATTAGTAATAAAATTCATAATGCCCTCCTTAAAATGAAATGTGTTAATGGTTTCACAAACACTTACTACTAACTACCTTTTTATAAACTGAAATAAAACTCTGTATTTGATTTTAACATAAATTTTTAATTATGTAAATATTTTGCATAAAATTTACAAATTCAGTTAAACTATTAGGGACGGGGTTAAATAGTTTAGCACCAATGTGTTACAATCCTTTACAAAACATTAATATTATATATTTTGAAGTGGTTCGTGGGGACCGTTTTAGAAAATGTTATGAGCGATATGCGAATTACATTTTCTTAAATGGGGCAACGCAAAAATATATAATATTAATGTTTTGTAAATATATAAATAGAGTGTGTGCTAAACTATTTAACCCCGTCCCTAATAGTTTAAGGAGGGATTTGTGTGAAAATATCATGGATAAAAAATGAGAATGACAATATGAATTTTAAAATGGCAGAGAAGTTAGGGATGAGAGTTGAAAAATTAAGTGAACCAGAAGAAATAGATAATAAAATGGAGGAATTAGTAAATGAAAAATACGATACTATAATACTATCAAATGAATTAGCAGGATTTTCAAGTGATATAATAAAAAAATATCAAAATAATTCAAATATTAATATAATAATTGGTACAAGAAAATAGAAAACAAGTATAAAATTAAATAATTTGAATACAAATAAATTGGACAGTTCTAAACATGATTTTTGAGATAATTTTAAAATTACTTCAAAATTACTTCAAAAAATTTCACAAATTTAGAAATGTCCAAAAGTAATAAAACAAAAAGTAGCAAAGCAAAAAACAAGAAAGCGAAAAGGCGGGAAAGGGGTATATTTCATAAAACTATGAATTTAGCATATAACAGAGAAGAAACATTACAAGAAAAATTTGAAAATGATTTTAGTAGTAAGTTATATAAATTATATAAGCTAAACAAATTATTAAAAAGAAACGATAATAATTTAGTATTTTTATGTGTAGGTACAGATAAAATGACAGGCGATTGCTTTGGACCAATAGTAGGAACAAAGTTAATTCAATATTTAAAAGAGTATAATATTACTAATATAGATGTGTATGGAACATTGCAGAATCCAATTAATCATGAAAATTTGGATAGTAAAATTGGCGAGATATTAAGTAGAAATTCATACATTATTGTAATAGATGCAGCGCTTTCTAAAAAAGAAAATATAGGGAATATATATGTAACAATGGAAAAAACAATTTTAGGCAATGTGTTAAATAAAAATAAATTTAAAATAGGAGATATATCAATTAAAGCAGTTGTTGGTAAAGATTTTAAAATACCAAAATATAATTTTATATCACTTCAAAATGTTTCTTTAAATTCTGTTATTGAGCTTGCGGATATTGTGACTAATGGAATTTTTAATACAATTAAATGTATGTAATATTGTAGCAAATAGGACGTTTAATATAGTTAAATATAACTATATATGTAATGGTATAAATATTTAATATGATTAAATATGCAAAATTGTAGCTAATAAGATTTTTAATATAATAGGTATATAAATGTAAAAAGTGGAAAAAATTTATATAAACTAACTTGAAAGGAAGAAAGTTTATATGGAAATTCACAATATGAAAAATATGGTGGTATTAAAAAATTTACCTTCAAATATGATAGAAGAGGCATTTGTTGTGCTAAAAAGTAATGTTAAACTACATAAAACAGAGGCTATAGATAAAGTAAAAGGAAAAGTAGAAAATAGTGTAGAAAGTAAACTAAAAAATAATGAATATGTCATAAAAGAGGCTGAACTTATAGTGTCTGAGTATATAGACAGAGTTAATAAAAAGGAAATTAATGAGATATGTAAAAATAAAAAATTAAGGGCACAGTGTAAAAGACTTAAAATTATTTCATATTTTTTAGCAACTTTTTCAGTATTGACAAGCATGTGCTTATTGTTTAGGTAATAAATTCTTAGAGAATATTTTATAAATGTTCTCTATTTTTTTGTGAAAAAACATGGACAAATTTAGTAATAAAACATTAGAAATGGAATATAAATGAAAAAGAAAGAGGTGTTAATAATTGGAAAAAACTATGAGCTCGGAAGAAAGAATAAGGCGAGCTGAGGAAATATACAATAGAAGAAAAGAAAAATATAATGGAAGTATAAGAGTATCTAGTTCTTCGGTCAATGTTAACTCAAAACCAGAATATATGATGCTAAAAAAAGTAATATTACAAGTTTTAATTTGTTTAGTCATATATTTAATATTCTATTTGATAAAAAATTCAAATTACATATTTTCAGAAAGTGTATTACAGAGAGTAAAAGAGTTCTTATCATATGATATAAATTTTCAAAGTGTATATGATACAGTAGGTAATTACTATAATAATACAATAAATTGGCTTTCAGGATTTAATAAAAATGATGAGAATAGTGATGATCAAAATGTGCAAATAGATGAAAATGTACAGGTAAATGTGGACAATCAACAAAACGAAAATACTCAAGTAAATACAGATGAAAATTCACAGGTAGATAAACAAATAAATACAAATGAAGAAATAAACGCAACTAATGAAACAAGCGAAAATACGCAAGTAAATGATAACAGTAATAATGAACAAGTACAAGAGCTGGGAATTGGTGGTGGTACAGATGATGATAATGGAGGAGCCCAACCAGTAGAATTATCGCAAATGGAGATAGATGCAAATTTTATAAAAGAAAATTGTAGTTTTATTCTTCCACTTAAAGGAACAATAACTTCAAGATATGGTCCAAGAGAAGCAACACAGATAGTGTCAGGAAATCACAAAGGAATTGATATTGCAGCTAATACGGGAACCATTTTTTGCTCTGCTATGGCAGGTACAGTAATAGAAGTTTCATCAGAAGGAAGTTATGGAAATCATATATATATACAAAATGGAGAAGTAGTAACTTTGTATGCGCATTGCAGTAAAATATATCTCCAAAAAGGTCAAACAGTAACCCAAGGAATGCAAGTAGGGGAAGTAGGAGAAACAGGCAATGCAACAGGACCACATCTACATTTTGAAGTAAGAAGAAGCGGAAGGACGGTAAATCCAGAATATATAATGGCATTCTAAAGAATATAACATTTATATACTAAAGGAGAAAACAATGCAAATTAAGTTAAATTTAAAAATTTTTTTACTTATTTTATTATTTTTAATAACAAAACAAATAGAAGTATATGCAATATTAATGTTTTTCGCAATAATACATGAATTGGGGCATTTGTTAATGGGTGTAATTTTAGGGTTTAAACCTAAAAGCTTCACCATATTACCAATAGGAGCTACTATTGGATTTAAAACAACATGCAATGATTACAATAAAAAAGTTAAAAATGGAAATAGATTGGCTGTAAAAAAAATATTAGTATCATTAGCTGGACCTATAACAAATTTAATAATATTTTTGGTATTTATGATGTTTGATTTTGAACCATTTGGAATAAATAGGGAAATAATAATTTATAGTAATATTTTAATAGCAGTATTTAATTTAATTCCAATATACCCATTAGATGGTGGAAGAATTGTAAAAAATATGTTACATATTTTTTATGGGTTAAAAAAATCGTATACATATACAAATTTAATTTCAAATATAACAATATCAATATTAACAGCGATAAGTAGTATAGCAATACTATATCTAAAAAATATAGCAATATTAATTATTTTAGGCTATTTGTGGTGGTTAGTCATTTCAGAAAATATAAAATATAGTAAAAAAATGAAATTATATGATATTATAGAAAATTCTAATATAATTAAACCCTGCAAACAACAAAGCGTAGTAAAATAGGAATTTGTTGGTTGGTAAATTATAGAAAAAACATTAAGTATTTTATAAAAGAGAGTTGTTGGTAAATTATAGAAAAAATATTAAGTATTTTATAAAAGAGAGTTGTTGATAAATTATAGAAAAAATATTAATTATTTTATAATATAGAGTTGCTGGTAAGTTATAAAAGTAGTTATGAAAAGTAGCTTACAAAAGCAAAACGTAGAATTTTGTCGAAAAAGGAAGATGAAAAGTTCTTGTAAAATATTGGAAATTGTTATACAATAAATTCTGTATTTAATAAAAGGAGGAAAAACACATGAAAAAATTGTATGGCAGCATAGAAATAAGCAAAATTTTAAAAGAAGGGGGAAGTACTTTTAAAGAGCATATTAATTACTATAAACTAAAGAATGAAAAATTTGGATTTGAAATTGTAAAGAAAAATCAAATGAAAGAAAATATAAATGTAATGAATATAGACAATATCACATCAAGTGAGAGTATTATAAATAGAATTTTAGATTTTTTAGTAACGAAGGAAGTAATGCCAGAAAGTGAAGATATAATAGAAGATTTGGTAAAACAATATACTTAGTAATTAAATAAAAGTCCAGTTTTAATGCTAAATTAAAACTGGACTTTTACCCCATATATAGCTTATATCATATTACTTTTTTGAGTTTGCCTTGTTCCATTATTACCGTATACCATTATTGCCGTACACTGCTATTGCCGTGATGAATTGCATAAATTTTCATATTCTTTACATTTTATTTTATATTCTAATTGTTGAGTCATATATCTATAATACATATATGCTTGTTCATATTGCATAACAGGATTAAAATTATCAAAATAGGAGTTATCGTTTGTATCATATTGAGGAGAATAGCCTCCAAAATTATTTCCAAAGTTATTCCCAAAATTATTATAGTCAAAGTTTTTATCCATAATAAAATTCACGCCTTTCTTGGTTTTTAAGAAAAATACAAATAATTATAAAAATTTAATTATTTTAAATTAAGTATATTTCATTTCTTATTAAAGTTATAAATTTAAGTTAAAAATAGGAAAAAAATTAACAAAAAATATTGTATATATAGTCGCAAAAATAGCTTGCAGAATTTTACCAATTATATATGGCTTTATAGAAACATCAGATTTAGAAGTAATGCTAAATACTTGAAATAGAATAGAAATACCGCCAAAACCTAATAAAAATGCACATAGTATAATGTTAATAGAAATTGATTTACAAG
Organism: uncultured Clostridia bacterium; assembly: GCA_947593355.1. GTDB lineage: Bacteria > Bacillota > Clostridia > TANB77 > CAG-508 > UMGS1663. The sequence goes on from CANQDO010000010.1 coordinate 28,209, forward strand.
GAATAGCACAAATTAAACTAGCTCCGTTTGTTAATTCTATTATGCCAGATATAAAAGCTGTAGCAAATCTAAAATCATTTATTCCAAAAATTTTAAGAATAGGATTAAATGTTTGTGCAATAAATGCTATTATGTGACTACTATTTAAAATAGAAAGTATTACACTAAAAAGAACTACGAATCCACCTATCATAACAACTGTATTAATTGCAGACATTATACTTTTACTTAAAACTTCACCTAAATTTGATAAATGCACAGTATTGGAATTTTTTGCATAAAGATTTTGACTCTTGTTAAATTTTTTAACATTTTTATCTTCATAAAATTTTTTTGATTTCCAAAATCTAAAGCAAATGCCTACACTTATGCAAGCAAGTAAATGAGTTATAAAAAGTAAAATACCAATTAAACTATTGCCAAATAACGTAATTCCAACGGTTCCAATTATAAAAAGAGGTCCAGAATTATTTGTAAAAGCAAGCATTCTTTCTGCTTCTTCTTTTGTACAAAGGCCATTTTCTCTAAAATTAGTAACAATTTTTGCACCAATCGGGTAACCACTAATTATACCCATTATAAAAGCATATGCACCACACCCTGGAATATTAAATATTGGTCTCATAATTGGGTTTAAAATTTTTCCTATTTTCTCAACAATATTAGTGTATGAAAGTAATTCAGTAGCTATAAAAAATGGAAGCAAAGCAGGCACAACATTATTTGCCCATAATAATAACCCAGATTTTGCAGCAACTAAATTTTTATTAGAGAACAATACTAAAAATATTGTAAAAGCACAAAATATTAAAGGTATAATATTTCTTTTTAAAGATAGGAAAATAAATTTAGGTTTATTATAACAAATTGCTTTCATATAATACCTCACTTAATAATATGTATATTGGTAAAAATATAAAATATGCTAAACTATTAGGGACGGAGTTAAATAGTTTAGTGAATAATTATTTTATTGTAAAACATTATTATATTATTTATTTAGTAACTCCCAACTGCATAATAGTTTGTTAAAAAATTTTATTTTGTAAAATAAAATTTTTTACAATCTATAATTTGTTGGTCCCCACAAAATGTTACTAAATAAATAATATAATAATGTTTTAAAAAATAGTATATATACTTTTTCACTAAACTATTTAACCCCGTCCCTAATAGTTTAGTTTGCAAAGATCAAAAAAATTTGGTATAATAGAAAAGGTGTTTAACCAAAAAAGGAGACAATAATGAATTCAATAATAGAAAAATTAAGTGAGCTCCAAAAATTTCAAGAGTATATAGAACAAATAAGAGAAAAAAATAGTCCGATAACAATATCGGGCTTATCTGACGTGGGAAAAATAGGGTTTGCATATGCAACAAAGGAGTTTTCTAAAAAGCCTATATGCATTGTAACGTATAATGAAATTCAAGCTAAAAAAATAATTCAAGATTTAGCTTATTTTGAAAAGGAACAAAATATTTCATACTTCCCTAAAAGGGAGATTGTAACTTATGATTATATTGCACAAAGCCAAGATTTGCCATATGAAAGGATTGAAACTTTAAATAAAATAAAAAATGGAAAAGCTAAAATAGTAGTAACAACTATTGAGGCAATAATGCAAAAGATGATTACTAAAACAAGTTTATATAAAAATATTTTAAAGTTTAAAGTTGGAGATACGTATGATTTAGAAAAATTAAAGCAAGAATTAGTTTATTTGGGCTATGAAAGAAATGATTTAGTAGAAGGTAGAGGGCAATTTAGCATAAGAGGCGGAATTGTAGATGTTTCTAGTAGTGAGAAAAGTGGTATAAGAATAGAGTTTTGGGGAGATGAAATAGATTCTATAAGGCAATTTAGCATAAGCGACCAAAGGTCTACAGTTATGCTAGAAAATGTTGAAATTTACCCTTCACATGAATTTTTAATTGAAGGAAGTATAACTAATATATGTAACAAAATTTTAGAAGAAAACTTAGAAACAAACGAATTAGAGCAGATAAGACAAGAAGATATAGAACAAATAAAAAGTGGGAACTATATTAGTAAAATTGATAAATATTTTAACTACTTTTATAAAAAGCAAAGCTGTTTTTTAGATTATTTAGATAAGTATTTAATTTTAATAGATGAATTTTCAAAGGTTAATCAAAGACAGGAAAATATAATTATAGAAAATAATAATTTAATAAAAACATTGATAGAAAAGCAGAAAATGATTCCTCAATCAATTCAAAATATAAGTGAGTATGTATATAATTTAGAAGATAAACAAGTAGTATATTTAGAAAAGCAGGATTTTGGAGTTTCAAATGCAAGTAGCACGAAGTTTGTATTTAACTTTAGAGATGTAAATTATTATAAAAGTGAAATGGAATTGCTATTTGAAGACATAAAAAAGTCTAAAAAGCAAATAATAGTATTAGCAGGAAATGAAGAAGATTCTAGAAAATTTGCTAGTTTATTGAATGAAAAAGAAATACAAAGTAAATATGTAGATAATTTAGAAAAAGTAGAGTACAAAAAAGGCGAAGTAATAGTTTCAAAAGGTAGATTATCAGAAGGTTTTGAATGTTATGATTTGAATTTAATTGTAATAACAGGAGAAGATTTATTTGAAACAAATGTAAAGAAAAAGAGAAAATTATCTTCAGCCTTTAAAGAAGGAGAAAAGGTAGTATTTGCAGACTTACAAGTTGGTGACTATGTAGTGCATAAAAATCATGGTATAGGTCAATTTATAGGGGTAAATACTATCAAAACAGAGGGAGTTACAAAAGACTATATTAAAATAAGGTATAGAAATGACGATATGTTGTACATTCCTACAAACGATTTAGACAACATAAGAAAATATATAGGAGCAGGCGAAGCTGTTCCAAAAATAAATAGATTAGGCGGAAAAGAGTGGGAGAGTACAAAGGCAAAAGTTAAGAATAATTTAAAAGAAGTTGCAAAAGAATTAATTGAACTTTATGCTAAAAGGCAAAAAATAAAAGGTTTCGCATTTTCAAAAGACACACCATGGCAAAAGGAATTTGAAGAAAGTTTTGAATATGCTGAAACAGACGACCAACTTCGTTGCATAGAGGAAACAAAGAAAGATATGGAACAGCCAAGACCTATGGATAGACTTTTGTGTGGTGATGTTGGCTATGGAAAAACTGAAGTAGCAATAAGAGCAGCATTTAAAGCAGTAATGGATCAAAAACAAGTTGCATATTTAGTGCCAACAACAATACTTGCAAATCAACAATACGAAAGTTTTAAATCTAGAATGGAAAACTTTGCAATAAAAGTTGAGCTTTTAAACAGATTTAGAACTAAAAAAGAACAAGATGAAATAGTAAGAAAGCTAAAATTAGGTGAAATAGACATTGTAATAGGAACACATAGAATATTAAGCAAAGATGTTGAATTTAAAGATTTAGGCTTACTTATAATAGATGAGGAGCACAGATTTGGTGTAAAAGATAAAGAAAAAATAAAGCAATATAAGGCAAGTATAGACGTACTTACAATGACTGCAACACCAATACCTAGAACACTTCACATGTCAATAGTTGGTGTAAGAGATATGTCTGTTATATATGAGCCTCCACAGAACAGAAGACCTGTTCAAACTTATATTTTAGAATATGATGAAGAAGTTATAAAAGAAGCAATAACCAAAGAGTTAGAAAGAGGAGGTCAAGTTTTCTATTTATATAACAAAGTTGAATCAATAAATAAAAAAGCAGATGAAATATCATTTTTAGTGCCAGAGGCAAATGTAGCAGTAGCACATGGAAAAATGACAGGTAATGAGCTTGAAGATATAATGATGCAGTTCGTAGAAGGAAAAACTAATGTATTAGTATGTACAACAATATTAGAATCTGGAATAGATATACCAAATGCGAACACAATAATAGTAGAAGATGCAGACAGATTAGGTCTAGCTCAACTATATCAAATAAGAGGTAGAGTTGGAAGAAGCAATAAGCAAGCATATGCATATGTAACATACAAAAGAGACAAACTATTATCAGAAGTAGCAGATAAAAGGTTAAAAGCAATAAAAGAATTTACTGAATTTGGCTCTGGGTTTAAAATAGCAATGCGTGACCTAGAAATAAGAGGGGCAGGAAGTTTATTAGGTGAAATTCAACATGGTCATATGGAGCAAGTAGGCTATGACACATACTGCAAACTTTTAGATGAAGTTATAAAACAAATGCAAGGAATAGAAGTATATGAAGAAAAAGACGTTCAAATAGACTTAAATGTATCAAGCTATATACCAGACGAATTTATAAGTGATAGTAGTCAAAAAATAGAAATATATCAAGATATAGCACTATGTAGAACAGAAGAAGATGTTCAAAATATTATAGATGAAATAATAGATAGATTCGGCGGAATACCAAAAGAAGTTGAAAACCTAATAGAAATAGCAAGAATAAAAGAAATGTGCAAAAAAGCAAATGTAATAAAAGTATCACAAAAAAGGGATGGCATAGTATACATTTTTGATGCACAAAAATTTAATGTAGATATAGTGAACCCATTGATAAAAGAATATGGAAATAGAATAAAATTTTCGCCAGGAAGTCAACCTTACATCACATATAAACTATTAGGGACGGGGTTAAATAGTTTAGCTGAGGTTAAGGAGTTTTTAAATAATATAGAGCTGTTAGGGAAAAAGGGTGAATAGTTTAGGTGAATAGTTTGATACAGCTAAACTATTTAACCCCGTCCCTAATAGTTTAAAGGAGATTAGAAAATGCAAGTAATATCAAGTAAAGATAATGAAATTATTAAAAATATAAAAAAATTAAAGGAAAAAAAGTATAGAGATTTAAATAAGGAGTTTATTGTAGAGGGAATAAAGTTAGTTGAAGAAGCTATACAAGAAAATGCTGATATTAAGAAAATTGTAATTTGTGAAGATTGTGCTAATAGTGGAATGATTAAAAAGAGTTTAATGTATGAAATTGCAAAGAAGGATTGCGTTTATGTAACTGAAAAAGTATTTGAAACGCTTTCTGATGTGACAAATCCACAGGGAATTTTAGCAGTAATAGGTCAAAAAGGAAATGAAGAACAAATTAAATATGATGAAGATATTATACTTGTATTGGATGGAATTCAAGATCCAGGAAATTTAGGTACTATATTAAGAACTTTGGATAGTGTGAATTTAACGCAGGTTATAGTTAGTAATAAAACGGTAGATGCATATAATCCTAAAGTGGTTCGCTCTACCATGGGGGCTATTTATAGAGTAAATGTTATTCAGGTAGAAAATTTAGAGCAAACTTTAAAGAATGTGAAAAAGCATAAATTTGAAGTTGTTTCTACAAGTTTAGACACGAATGAAACTATATATAGTATAGATGAATATAAAAAAATGGCAATAGTAATAGGAAATGAAGCAAATGGTGTTTCAAAAGAAATATTAGATATGTCAGATAGAAAAGTTAAAATTCCAATGCTTGGCAAAACAGAAAGCCTAAATGCTGCAGTTGCAACAGGTGTTATTTTGTATGAATATGTTAGAAAAAAAATTAACAAAGGGTAATGCTACACTGATATAAAAATAAAATATTTTAATGTTGAAAAAAGTCGAAGATTATAATATAATTTATTTTAGGAGGAGCATATATGCAAAGGAAAAGTGTAGTAACAATTATACTAGCAATTATATTATTAATTTTTAATTTTAATATATCATTTGCAGATGTCGGAAGTTTTGAGGACTATGATTATGACTCTGATTTTGGTGATTCGAGCTGGGGAAGTTCAGATTGGGGAAGTTCCGATTGGAGTAGTGGATATGACTGGGGAGACAGTTTCGATTGGGAAGGTAGTTCTGATTGGGGTAGCAATTATGGAAGCACATATAATGTTTTTGGAGTAGGATCTACCATTGTAATTATTATTGTATTGGGAATATTTATAGCAATAATAATGTCTAACAAGGGAAAGAGAAGTCCAGACAGTATTTTATATGAAAGAGATTATAGTAAAGCTAGACCGATAATGAATGACACTTTTATTGAAAGAAAAATAAAAGCAGTTGATGAATTATTTAGTAAAGAACAGTTTTTATCATTTGCTAGAAATTTATTCATAAAAATGCAAGAAGCTTGGACAAAAAGAGATTGGAGTACAATAAGACCTTTCGAAATGAAAGAAATATTTGAACAGCACCAAAGACAATTACAAAATTTTATAGATAAAAAGCAGATAAATGTAATGGAAAGAATTTGTGTAAAAGCAGCATATTTATCGAGCTTTGAACAAACCGGAAGTAATGATATTTTAACTGTTGTATTGGAAACTAAAATGATTGATTATATAATTGATGAAACAACTGGAGAAATAATAAAAGGTGATAAAGAAACAGAAAGACATAGTACATATAAAATGGTTTTTATAAGAAAAAGTGGAATAAAGACTAGTGAGGGTGAAATTAAATTGAAAACTACAAATTGTCCTAATTGTGGAGCTCCAACAGAGATTACATCCTCAGGAAAATGTGAATATTGTGGAAGTATTATAGTTACAGAAAATCATGATTGGTCTTTAGCTAATTTAGAGAAAATAGCATAAAATGAATTAAAAAATTATAATAAATATATTATTAGGAGGTAAAAAAATGGGATTAATTAAAGCTGCAAAAGGTGCTATAGGTAGTACTTTAAAAGATCAATGGAAAGAAGCAATAAGATGTGAAGAAATGACAAATGATATTTTAATGGTCAAAAAAACTACAGAAACAGGAGTTATAACCAATAAAAGTATAATTATTGTAGGGCCAGGACAATGTGCTGTTATATATGATAATGGTAGAGTTTTAGATGCAACAGCAGAAGAAGGAATGTATGAATTTGATTCATCTTCATCACCATCTTTTTTTGGAGGTCAATTTGGACCAGTATTTAAGGAAATGTGGCAAAGGTTCACATTTGGTGGAGTTTCAGCAAAACAGCAAGCAGTATTTTATTTTAATATAAAGGAAATATTAGATAATAAGTTTGGAACTAAAGAACCAATAGTTTTTCAAGATTGGGCGCATCCAATACCAAATCAGATGACAAATACTTTAATGCCAATGCTTGTAAAAATTAGATGTTTTGGTACATATACATTTAAAATATCAAACCCAGCTGCTTTTATGAATAAAATTGCAGGTATCGCAGATGAATACAGAAAAGAGCAATTAGAAGATCAAATTAGAACAGAAATAATGGCAGTATTTCAAAATGTGGCAAATGAGTTGGGAGATGAAAAACATAAAGTACCAGTAGTACAAATGCCAAGTCAAACAGATGAAATAAGACAAATGATGGATGAAAAAGTATTTGACGAAGTAATAAGAGATAGAGGAATTGAGATTGTTTGTTTTGCAGTAGAATCTGTTTCACTAGATGATGAGTCACAAGAAAAAATAGAAAAATATGAATTGAGTTCTAACGCATATTTGCAACAAGGAAAGATGGTGGAAGCTTATGCTGATGCTATTGGTGATGCTGCAAGTAATGCTAATGGACCAGCTACAGGATTTATGGGATTAGGAATAATGAATATGTCATCAAAAGGAATGGTAGGAAATGCTGCAGTAGGACCATGGGATGCAAATAATGTTGCCAATAGTACTATAAACATGAATGAAGAACAAAACTCAAATACTACAGTAGTTGCAACAAATGCTATTTCAGATTCAAGAGGTTGGAAATGTGAATGTGGAAATGAAAATTCTGCAGAAGCAAAGTTTTGTAGTGCATGTGGTAAAAAGAAACCATCAAAAAAAGTATGCCCAAAATGTAATACAGAAAATGATGAAAGTGCAAAATTTTGTAGAGAATGTGGAGAAAAACTTTAAGGTTTAAAAGGGGACGGTTCTAAAAATCCGGAATTTTGGGACAGATAAATATATTTTATCTGTCCCAAAATTCCGGATTTTTAGAACCGTCCCCTTTTAATTAAAATTCACAATTCTTTGGTGTTCTAGGAAAAGGAATAACATCACGAATATTTTGCATACCAGTTAAGTACATCATCATTCTTTCAAAACCTAAACCAAAACCTGCATGTTTACTACTACCAAAACGACGTAAGTCTAAATACCACCAATAATCTTCCTCTTTAAGTCCTAATTCTTTCATTCTAGTTTTTAATTTTTCTAAATCTTCTTCTCTTTGACTACCACCAATTAATTCTCCAATTCCAGGAACTAAAAGGTCAGTGGCAGCAACAGTTTTACCATCAGGGTTTTGTTTCATATAAAATGCTTTTATTTCTTTTGGGTAATCTGTAACAAATACTGGTCTTCCAAAAACAGTTTCACTTAAATATCTTTCATGTTCAGTTTGAATGTCAGCTCCCCAAAATACTTTGTATTCAAAATTATCATTATTTTTTTCTAGTTCTTTAATAGCGTCTGTATAAGTAATTCTTCCAAATTCAGAGTTAACCACATGGTGTAGTCTTTCTAATAATCCAGGAGAAATGAATTTATCAAAGAATTCCATTTCTTCAGGGGCATTTTCTAATACATATGAAATAATATATTTAATCATGTCTTCTGCTAAATTCATGTCGTCATTTAAATCTGCAAAACACATTTCAGGTTCAATCATCCAAAATTCTGCGGCATGCTTTACAGTATTTGAATTTTCAGCCCTAAAAGTAGGACCAAAAGTATATACATTTCTAAAAGCAAAAGCATAGTTTTCAACGTCTAATTGACCACTTACAGTAAGATGAGCATTTTTTCCGAAGAAATCTTTTGAAAAATCAACACTTCCGTCTTCGCATTTAGGAAGATCATTAAAATCCATAGAAGAAACACTAAACATTTCTCCAGCACCTTCTGCATCACTACTTGTTATAATAGGTGTATGAACATAAACGAAGCCTCTTTCGTTAAAGAACTTGTGTATTGCATAAGATAGAACGCTACGAACTCTAAAAACAGCGTTAAATGTATTTGTTCTTGGACGTAAATGTGCAATAGTTCTTAAATATTCAAAAGAATGTCTTTTTTTCTGAAGAGGATAATCACTATCAGATAAATCGTAAATTTCAACTTTTGAAGCCTTAATTTCAAAAGGTTGCTTTGCATTTTCAGTTTTTACAACAGTTCCTTCTACAATAATAGAAGAACTAATTGATAATTTACAAATTTTATCAAAGTTCTCTAATTTATCATCAAATACAATTTGAACATTAGAATAAAAAGAGCCATCATTTAATTCTATAAATCCAAATGTTTTAGAATCTCTAACCGTTCTTACCCAACCAGAAACTTGTACGTTTTTTTCTGCATATTTTTCTGTATTTCTGTATAAATCTTTTACTAAAGTATTTTCCATATTTTTATCATCCTTCCTTTGCCTTGATAAAGGTCTTTTATGAAATTATGAACATATTATATAATATTATTCTGAAATAAACAAGTGCCATAAATTTTACTAATGAAAAATTTAAATATGAATGTATAAATTTTGTTAATTGAAATATTAAATGCAAAAAAGCGAAGTATATAAATTTCGTTAATTGAAATATTAAATGCAAGTATGAAAAAGTAAATGCAAAAGAGCGAAGTAGATAAATTTTTTCTGAAAATATTTACAAGAAAATGGGGGTATGATAATATAATAATGAATTATACGTAGGATAAATGTGAGGAGGACGAAATGCCTAAAAACACAAAAGAAATTGAAGAAAAATTAAAATATATTGGGTTAGATATAGAAAATATTCCGGCATGTTTAAAGCAGAAGGAAGTTATAAAGTTTAGAGCTGACAAAATATATGATGACACGAGTTATAAAATATATAAATATGTAGATATAAAAGATATAGAAATATTTGTAACACCTTCAGATAGGCTAGATGACTTAAATCAAAAATTTAAAAAGGCAAGTTACTTAGCTGATTATATAACAGCCGAAGAAAATATAGAAGAAAATGCTGATAATATCGAAAAATATACATCCTTTTTGGAAATGCTAAAAAAATTAGACATTGGTAAATTGCAAGAGCTAGAAGAAGCACAACAGCAATTAAATAAGAAAATACCTTATGAAGTAAAATACAGAGAAAATTTTATATGGCAAATATTTTATTCAGAAGCATCTAAAAAATATTTTATGCTATTTCCAAGCAGAGAAGATAGCGTAGAGAGTTTATTTTATGTTATAAAGAAGAAAATTCAATCAGAAAAATCAAAGAAAAAAGAGTTAATATATGTACCAATAAGTCATTTAGAATATTCAAGTGGTATTTTAAAAAAATCAGAAATAGCAGATTTAGAAAATTATTTATGGCTATTTACTAAATCATGGCCGTCAACATACGAAGTCTATAATAAAGAAAATAGTGCAAGTTTGCAAATAATAGGGCAGACAGAAGTATACGATAAAATTAAAAGCATATATAAAATAGAATTACCAAATAAAAAAGTAGCAGGAGAGATATATAAATTAATAAAGGCATTATTTATACTAGAAAGTGAAATGAAATATTCCTTTAAAGTATCTGTGGATGAAAAAGGAGGAATTGAGTTTTTCTATGAACTCAAAAAGTTAACTTATGATACTTTGCCAGAATTTTTAAAAACAGAATTCTTAAGGAGCAAAGCTGAATATGAAAAACTTTCAACAGAAGTATTGTTTGATGCTGAAAAATTAGAATTACTAAATAAAACAATAAAAAAGCAAAATGACGAGTATGCTTTTAAAGAGAAGCAAATAGTTACTTTTTTAGAGTGTAAAAAGAGTTTTTTCGGGAAAATGAAATATTTCTTCCAAGGAAAGAAATCAAGCAAAAAAGTAAAATTTACTAATGAAAAAGTAGAAGAAAAACAAGAAAAACCAAAGGAAGAAACTAAAATTGAAGAGGACAATATCGAAGAAAAGGAACTATATACAATAGAAGATTTATTAAAATTGGGCAGTAAATTGGAAGAAAAAAGGACAAAATACAAAAATATTCAAATGGATATAAGAGCTGCTGAAAATAAAAAGGAAAATTTAGAGAAAAAAATAAAAAATGCTACATTATATATAAATGAAATTGAAAGTCACAAAAAAAGTATTTTTGATTTCTGGAAATATGCTAACAAAGACGAGGTTGCACTTCTTACAGAAAGTGAAGAAAAAGAAGAAAATATTCATAAAGATAAATTAAAGAAAGTATTTGACTATGAAGATGATATAGAGGATTTTGGGCAAAGAGTTGATGAGATGCAAAGAAACGTATTTTCTAAAAGTGAATGTGATGCAATTTTTGCAATAAAAAGTGATTCTAAAGCTTTTGAAATCTTAAATAAAGATAAAGTTTTGAAAAAAGATCTTGCATTACTTGAAAAAAGTCTAAAAGCCTTAAAAAAGGAATATGAGGAAGATATAGAAAATATAGAGTCAAAGGATTTTGACATATTTGGAAATATAGTTGAAGATAATACAAAAATAAAAGTCTTAAATAATAAAAAACATAGAGAGATAGAAAAGGAAAAGTATAAAATATTAAATGTAAATTTGGAAACAAAACTAGAAGAGTATGAAAAAACTATAAAAAATTATCTTACATTATTAAAAGAAGCTTATGGTAAAATTGTTTCAAGTTATGATATGCCTATATATAATTGTACAAAAAGTGAAAAGGAAAATAATGGGTTTGAAATATGTAGTATTAATCCACAAGATGCTATAAATAAATTAGATGAAAGTGAAATTATTTTATACAAATATAATATTAAGGAGCAAATGCCAATAATATATTATAGTAATATAATGTTTTTTGATAATAACAATAAAACACTTCCCTTGGGAATGGATATATCAAAGGAAGTATTATTAGATTTTGATAAATTTGAAACTAAATTAATTTCAAGAAAAGATTTTAAATTAAATAAAATGATTAATGAATATGAAAATCAAATTCAAACAATTAAATTATACGAATATTCATTAGAAATAAAAGGGCATTAAAGCTCTTTGGAAAAGAGGTTTTATGATAAATAGGGCAATTATAATTGTGCTTGATGGGTTTGGAGTAGGGGAGCTTCCAGATGCAAGCAAATATAAAGACGAGGGAAGTAATACTTTAAGGGGAATATACAATAATTCAAATTTAAAGCTTCCTAATATGAAAAAATTGGGGTTATATAATATAGATGGAATTGGCATAGAAGAAAAAGAAGAGCATCCTATAGGAATGTATGGAAAAGCAATTGAGCAATCAGATGGAAAAAATAGTCCAGTAGGACATTGGGAAATATCAGGTTATATTCAACACCCTGCTTTTACTACTTATCCAAATGCATTTCCTAAAAAGCTCATAGACGAGTTTTTAAATGAAACAGGTTTAAAAGGAATTCTATGTAACGAAGTAGGTTCAGGAACAGAAATATTAAAAAGGTTTGGAGAGGAACATATAAAAACAGGTCATCCAATAATATATACTTCTGCCGATAGCGTATTTCAAATTGCAGCACACGAAGAAGTTATACCAATAAATAAATTGTATGAAATATGCAAAGTAGCAAGAAAAATATTAGATAAGCCAGAATATAATGTTGGAACAGTTATTGCAAGACCTTTTATAGGAACTAATAGTGAAAATTTTACAAGAACATACAACAGAAAGGATTTCGAGTCTACTAAGTTTGGAAAAACTATGTTAGATGTAATAAGTGAAAACGGAAAAGATGTAATTGCAATAGGAAAGATAGAGGATTTGTTTTCTGGTAGAGGAATTACAAAAGCAATTCATACACAAGGAAATGAAGATGGAATAGAAAAGACATTGGAGGAATTAAAAAAGAATACGTCAGGACTTATATTTACTAATTTAGTGGATTTCGATATGCTTTATGGACATAGAAATAATATAGAAGGCTATAAAAAAGCATTAGAATATTTTGATAGCAAGCTTCCTGAATTAATATCTAATTTAAAAGATGATGATTTGTTAATTATAACTGCAGATCATGGAAATGATCCATCAACGATTAGTACAGATCATTCAAGAGAATATATACCAATATTAATGTATAGAAAAAATATGAATGAAGGAAAAAATATAGGAATAAGAAAAACTTATGCGGATATATCGGCAACGGTATTGAAGGAGTTGGGCTTAGACAAATTGGAAAATGGAACTGCAATTTAAAATAAAAAATATTATATAAAAATGTTGAAATTATGAATAAATTGCTATAAAATATAAAAGAATATTTTAATAAAATTATTAAAAATAGGAGGAACACATATGAAAAAAGAAAAAAGAGGAATACCATTAATAGCATTAATTTTAATACTAGCAATAATAGTAGCGGCTGTAATATTATTCATGATGAATATGTCAAAAATAACAGGAGATGGAGATCAAAGTCAAAATGCAATAAATTCAAATACTACAAATAGTAGCAACACAAATGCTACAAATAAAGTTAATTCAAACACTACGAATTCAAATACTACAAGATTAAATACTACTAATACAGCTAATTCAAATAGTGTTAGGTCAAATGCAGTCGATAATGAAATTGAATCAAATACTGTAAAATCAAATACAGAAAACACTAATAGCACAAATACAGCGAACACTAATAGCACAAACACAGAAAAAACTAATACGCAAAAAAGCAATACAAATGTGCCAGATGGAGTGAGGTAAATGAATTAGTAGATTAATAAAAAACTTTGGTATATTAATACCATTAATTACCAAATCCGTAATAAATAATAATGAAGTTTCAAAATTTTTTGAAACTTTTTTTGTTGATATTTCAAGGGAAAAATGATGTTAAAAAATAATTTTAGAAAAAAATAAAAAAAGGTGTTGACATTGAATGAATAGTTGTGCTACAATAAGTATTGCCTGTTAGAAATATACGGCAACATAATTATTATAAAGTACATTGAAAAGTAAACAATAAACAAACCTTTGAAGATAAACCAAACGGTAGTAAATAAGTACTACCAAAA
>CANQDO010000011.1 GCA_947593355.1 uncultured Clostridia bacterium
ATATTTATGTCCAAAAAGTGCTATTTTTAGGACTTTTATTTTTTATGGACTTTTTCCTATATTATTTTTCAACCTTTCTGCTCCAATCTTTAAAGCAGCCTTTGCAAAATAAATATTGTCTGAATATATAAGTGCATTTTGCAAGTTTGCTTTTCCACTATATGTTGTTAATGTAGTTATATAGAAATCGCCCCAACTGTTACTGTTTTGCCATTTTGTACCGCTTGTTCCAAAGTCTTCGTCTGCTGTAAATGAACCTGTATTTAGCCCTATAGCCCCTACAATAGGCTTAAATGATGAGCCAGGTGCATAACTTGCTAAATATCTATTATACAAAGGATTAGCAGGATCTTGTGTTAAGCTTTGCCATTTTTCATTTGTCATTCCTAAAGTAAAATCATTACTATTATATGTAGGCGTTGTAACAAGTGCTAAAATTTCACCTGTATATGGATTCATCATTACACATGCAGATTTATCTTCCTTAAATTGATTATATGCATTTTGCTGTTTTAATACATCTATTGTAAGCTTTACATTTTCTCCATTTTTTGCATCCACTTTTGCAAGTGTTTTGCTCTTATTTCCATTTTCATCTTCAATATATATCTCTGCTCCATTTTGTGCATGTAATTTACTTTCAAAAGCTCTTTCTAGTCCTTCTTTTCCTATTTTTGAAGATGCAGTATAGCCCTCTGCTTGTTTTTGTTTTAACTCTTCTTCTCCAATTGTTTGAATATAGCCAAGTAATGCACCTGTAGCTTCTTCATAAGGATATATTCTTTCAGTTACATCTATAATTTTTATTCCTTTTACTTCTAAAGTAGCATTTTTTAATTCTTGCTTTGTTTTTAATACTGTTTTTAAAGGTACGAAAGTGTCGTCCTTAACATATGATGCAGATAATGCATTATTTATTGTATCTACTGAAATACCTAATAAATTTGATATTTTTTCTATATCTGCATTTTTAGTATCTGCATTCATTTTTCCAGGTACAAATCCAATTTGAGAAGCAATTCCATCTTCTGCAACAACAATATCATTTCTATCATAAATAGTTCCTCTTTTGGCTGTTAAAGTTGACACCCTAACTTTGTACTCATCTTTTAATTCTGGAAAAATCATTGTAGAATTCCAAGATAGTTCATACATTTTATCTTCATTTTTTGTTAAAATTGCAGTATTAGGAAAAGTAATTTCTCCTGCCATAGTATCCATTTTAGTAGAATAAACTATTTCAGCATTATTATCTTTTTTATCTGTTTTTACTATATTTATATTTAAATTTTGGGCTTCAATTCCCTCATATATGTTTCTATTTCTTGTAGTAAAATCCTCTTCAGTTACTCTTTCCTTTGTTTCTGCATTTAATAAACTATACATTCCAGAGTAATTTTTTTGCTCTATATATGACATATATGTTTGCAATACTTCTTCTGGTGTATTTTTGCTTTGATTTTGATATATTATAAAAGCTATAGTTCCTATAATCAAAATTAGGATAATACAAATTATACAAATTTTTTTCTTCATTCTTACTATTCCTTTCAACAAACTTTTTTATTATGCTAACACAAAAAAATAAACTTTGCAACATGCAAAAAGTGCATAACTTCTTATTGTTATGCACTTTTTCAATTATTTTACTAGCCATTTAATTAAATTTAAATTTTCACTATCTAATAGCATTTCGTGTTTAGGCATTACCCTAAATGTATAACCATAATCGCCACCTGTTGTAAGCTCTATTTTTGCTTTATAAGAAAATGTTGATTGTACTTCATCTGTTTCATATAACTTCATAGGAATTACCGCTATTTTCTCAATAACTCCATTTTCTTTTATTTTTCCATAATATACTTGTGCTTCTACATTTTCTGGTGCTATATTAGGCAATTTCAACTTACATTTTACTTCTATATTATTTCCTGCATCTATTGTAATATTATCTAAATTATTTTCTGCAATTAATTCGACCTTTTCCCAACTTGTATAAATTGAATTTTTCCAACTATCAAACTCTGTAACTACATCTAAATTTTGATAATACTTATTATATAAATTTGCAAGTGGCATATATAACTTAGTTATATAGTCTACAAGCATCCTTGAAGTGCTGTATCTTCCTCCTATTGATGTTATTGAATTTTTCATTAACTCTACCCATTCATCAGAAACACCATTTTCATTTCTATTATAGTACATAGGTATTACTTTATTTTCTAATGTTGAATATATACTTTGGCTATCTTCTATATCTTGAAGCTCGTAATTATCATAATTTTTATTTGCTCCAATAGCCCAACCATTTCTTTGATTATAGCCTTCTGCCCACCAACCATCTAATACACTAAAGTTTACAACTCCATTTACTGCAGCCTTTTGACCACTTGTACCAGATGCTTCCATTGGACGCCTTGGAGTATTTAACCATACATCTACTCCACTAATTAAATGTCTTGAAACTGACATATTGTAATTTTCTAATAAAAATACTTTTCCTTTAAACTGTGGCTTCATTGAAATTTCATGTATGTACCTTATTAAATCTTGACCTTGCTTATCAGCCGGATGTGCCTTTCCTGCTATTATTATTTGTATAGGCCTTTTCTCATCATTCATTATTTGAGTTATTCTTTCTAAATCTTTAAATAATAAAGTTGCCCTTTTATATGTTGCAAACCTTCTTGCAAAACCTATTGTTAATGCATCTGCACTTAATTTTGAGGTAATATTGTTTATTTCTTCATAACTATAGCCACTTCTTCTTAATCTTGTAGTGGTACTTTCTTTTACAAAATTTATTAATTTTTGCTTTCTTAATTTATGTGATGCCCATAGTTCTTCATTTGGAATATCATTTATTTTGTCCCAAGTTGAATCTAAACATATATTATCTTGCCAATATGGGTCTAAATATTTATTATATAATTGTTTCATTTCTTTAGCAAGCCATGTACATGTATGAATTCCATTTGTTATATGCGTTATTGGAGATTCATTTGGTGCTATATTAGGCCATACATCTGCAAATAGCTCTCTTGATACTGCACCATGAAGTTTACTTACACCGTTCTTTTTGCCTGCAACTTTTAATGCTAATATAGCCATGTTATAGCCATCATTTTCATTATGATTTGGTTTCATTCCCATCTCTAAAAATTCTTGCTCTGAAATTCCAAATCTTTCCCAATAATCTTTAAAATACTTCAAAACTAAATCTACAGGGAAAATATCATTTCCAGCAGGAACTGGTGTATGTGTTGTAAATACAGTTTTGCTTGATGCTATATCCCTTGCTAATTCAAAGGATATTTGTTTATCCTTCATTAAATTTTTTATTAATTCTAATATTAAGAAAGAAGAATGTCCTTCATTCATGTGATAAACTGTAGGATTTATTTTAAGTAATCTTAATAAACTCACTCCTGCCATACCTAAAACAATTTCCTGTTGTATTCTCATTTCTTGATCTCCACCATAAAGCGTTGTTGTTACTCCTCTGTATTCTTCATTATTTTCTTCTATATCTGAATCTAATAAATATAATTTTACTCTTCCCACATTTATTTGCCATACCTTTAAGTATAATCTTCTTTTAGGAAATTTTACATATACTATTAAATCTTTACCTTCTTCATCTTTTACTCTAGTAATAGGAAGTGATGATATATCTAAACTTTTATATTCTGTTTCTTGATTTCCATATCCATCTATTTCTTGATGAAAATATCCATTTTTATATAATAAGCCCACAGCAACTAAAGGTAACCCTAAATCACTTGCTGATTTTAAATGGTCACCTGATAAAATTCCAAGTCCACCAGAATATATAGACAAAATTTGATCTAACCCATATTCTGCTGAAAAATATGCTATTACATCATTTTCATTATCTGGATAATTTCTTGAAAACCAGGTAGACTTACTATTCATATAATCTTCAAAGTCTTTACTGATTTTATCATATCTTTTTAAGAACTCTGCATTATTTGCAGCATTCTCTAACTTTTCTTGTGATACTAATTTTAAAAATTTTGTTGGATTTTTTTCTACTGTTTCCCATAAATCTGAATCAATTTCTCTGAATAGGCCTAAAAATTCGACATTCCAAGACCACCATAAATTATTGGCAATTTCTCCTAAAGCAGATATTCTTTTTGGTAGTTGAGAATTTACTGTTATTTTATTAAATATGAACATCTATAACTTCCTCCTTAGTACTTCATCTATTTTTTCTCATGTTTTACATGTATATTATCTATTAACTTCTTTTATTTGTCAACAACTTTTATAGCAAAATTTTAGCATTTTTTTATTTAGCAAAAGATTAATATATTATTTATTTATCAACATTTTGTGGGGACCAGCAAATTATAGATTGTTAACAAATTTTATGTTTATAAAATTTGTTATACAAGCTATTATGCAGCTGGGAGTTGATAAATAAATAATATATTAATCTTTTACTTTATAATCATTATAATTTTACTAAAAAATCACTTTTACTATATTCTTCTGGCTTTTTGCCTACTGTTTTTTTCATATAATCTAGCAAAAATATAACTACTATTAATGACACTGCTCCAACTCCTAATAAAGAATACGAAATTGGTATCATTTCTACAATATATGATAGTATAAATATAAGGATTGATACTACTATGTTTTCAGCCAAATTATTTGCAGTTGATATTCTTACTCTTGTTTTACTATCTGTAAAATTATTTAAATACTGTTTAATTAAGGTATAATATGGACCTTTAGTTAGATATTGTACTGTAAATAATATCAATGTTACTGGCAAAGTTACTCCCATTGGCATATTAAACAACAAAATTACCCCCATTAATAAGCATGATGTTGCTAATGGTTTTGCTAAAAAACCTAAAGTTCTATTTTTATATTTTTTATGTATTCTTCCTTGGTTTCTAGCAGATATACCAGCAATTAAGCCCATTATTGAAAAAATTACACCGAAATATTGCTCTGGTATTCCAATTGCTATTAAAGTAGTATTCCTAAAAACTTGTAATGCTTTTATCATAAATATAAAAACTATATTAAATATTAATAAACTTACCAGCCTTTTTGATTTAAATATCTTTCTAAAAGAATTTTTTACATCTCTAATTTCTTCTTTTATTTGTATTTTATCTGCTTTTTCTTGTATATTTTCAAATTTTGTTGATATAAAAAACGTTATTAATGCTACTATAAAACACAAAATTAATGGTAAATATGAATTTATTACAAACAAAAATCCTGATGCAAATGCAGTTATTGCATCTATATAATAATACATTGATGTGGCTTTTCCTTCTATTTTAGAAAACTTTACTCCCCTTTTTTCTCCATGAGGTATTGAATCATATAGCATGTCTGTTTCACAAGTTCCTTTTATTACAAATGCAACCGCACATAATGCTTGTGATACTATTAACCAAACGAAATTTGGTGCAAGCATTATTACTAATATATGTATTGCTAATACAAAATTAGCTATAATTAAACTTCTTCTTTTTCCAAGCTTTTCTATTATCATAGTAGATGGAATTTGTACTATAGCCTTAAAAGCCAAATAAAATGCATCAATTTGAAATACTTGTAGCACACTCATTCCTTTTTCTATAATAAAGAACAAGTAAATTATTGAATAATAAAATAGTAAATCCCATGTTAGTGCTCTATATATTGGATATATTTTTATATTATTAATTTTCTTTTTTCTCAATTCGGAGCTATCTTCTACTTCTATTTGTGTTTCTAATTCTTCCATATTTATCACTTCTTTTCTTCCTATGTTTCAGTATTTGTATTATATCAAATTAAAAATTGTAGTCAATAGAATTCTTGTAATATATCTTGAACCTTTGTAACTATGCTTGCACCTTCTTTTATCAATTCATTTGTCCCTTCAGAATTTTTAGAATTAACATTTCCCGGCACACAAAATACCTCTCTTCCTTGTTCTAAAGCAAAGTCTACAGTTATCATTGTTCCACTTTTCTTTTTGGCTTCTACTACTACAATTCCATTTGAAATTCCACTTATAATTCTATTTCTTGCAGGAAAATTCATTTTTTCTGGTTTAGTTCCTATAGGATATTCTGTTATTATGGCTCCTCCGTTTTCTATTATATCTCTTGCTAGTTTTATATTTTCTTTTGGATATAAATTGTCTAAACCACTTCCTATTACAGCTATTGTTTTGCCACTTTTTTCTACTGTTGCTTTATGTGCTATACTATCAATGCCCCTTGCCAAACCACTTACTGTTACTACATTTTTTTGTACTAAATCTTGCACTATTTTTCTTGCCATTTGCTCACCATATTCAGTGTTATTTCTACAACCTATAATTGCAATAGAAAAACTATTTAATATTTCTACATTCCCTTTTACATATAAACAAATTGGTTTATCATAAATTTCTTGTAACTTTTTAGGATATCTACTATCCATAATCGATATAAGCTCTATATTATTTCTTTTTAAATATATAAGTTCTGATTCCAAATTTTCTTTATACTTTAAATCTAAAATCTCTTTAGCTATTTTTTCTCCGACTACCTCTAGTAGCTCTTCTTTTGTTAAATTATATATTTTATCTGGACTTCCATATTTTTTTAATAATTTTTGAATAGTTATGCTTCCTAAATTTTTTATTTTAGAAATCCATAACCAATATTTTAATTTTTCCATTATGTTATTCCTTTCTTTTTTCATTAAATAATCTTTATTACGTTATCTGCATGAGAAACTTTTCTTTGTTAATTTTTTCCAAAGAGACCCATTTAAAATAAAAAAGAGCCCACTTTTAGAAACAATTTTTCTAAAAATAAGCCCTTTTTATAATCCTCTACTTTTTATAAGCCTCTATTTATATTACTATTGTGCATTTAAATATTTAGCAGCTATAACAACATTATGTAATAACATGGCAACCGTCATAGGTCCAACTCCCCCTGGAACTGGCGTTATGTAAGATGCTTTTTTGCTTACATTTGCGAAATCCACATCTCCTACTAATTTGCCATCTTCTCCTCTATTAATTCCAACATCTATAACAACTGCCCCTTGTTTTACCATATCTTTTGTAACAAATTTTGTCTTTCCTATTGCAGAAATTAAAATATCTGCATTCTTTGTTATTTTGTCTATATTTTTAGTTTTTGAATGACAAATTGTTATTGTAGCATCATTATTTAATAATACTTGTGCAAGAGGTTTTCCTACTATGTTGCTTCTACCTAATATTACAACATTTGCACCTTTTAAATTTATGTTATATTCTTGTAGCATTTTTAAAATTCCATGTGGTGTGCATGAAATGAATGTCTGCCTGTTTAAAGCTAACCTTCCTATATTTATTGGATGGAATCCATCAACATCTTTTCTATAATCTATTGTTGCAAATGCATCGTATATGTCTAAATGCTCTGGAATAGGACTTTGCAACAATATTCCGTGTATGTCTTGTCTTCTATTTAGCTTTTCTATTAGTTCTATAAGTTCTTTTTTTTCTATTGTTTTGTCTAATAAAAACTCTTCAAACTCTATACCTACTTCATTGCAAGCCTTACTTTTGTTCTTTACATATACTTTTGAAGCTGGATCTTCTCCCACCATTATTACAGCAAGTTTTGGATTTACCCCTCTATTTTTTAGCTTTTCTACTTCTTCTGCAACTTGTCCCCTTATTTTCTTTGCTAATTCTTTTCCATCAATAATTACAGTCATTTAAACGACTCCTTTACTTTTTTGTTCATTATATACCATTTATTTACAATTTTCAAGATGTTATATTACTCTTTTTGTTATGTATGATGTGCTTACATTTAAGCACATCAAATTTATTATCTATTACATTTTTTAGAGCAAACTAATTCTATAATTCTAACTATAATTCCTATTAAAAATACTACTGCTAATACTATTAAAGCTGCAAGTGCTGCAAATAATACTGTTGCTACTGCTGGTATTGAGCCAATTATTAATCCTAAAGTTAATGCAAATAAAACAGATAATATAAATATTACTACATCTATACAACATTTTCTTTGCTTTCTAGTTTTTATTTTACATTCACAATACATTTTTTCATTTGGATAATTGTTCTCACATGGATAATTTTGATCTTGACAGCATCCATTATTTTCATCTTGATAATACATAATAAACACCTCCCTAATAGCAAATAACTGCTATTAGTATATTATATGAACAAGCTGAAAATATGTGTTAGGGTTTGTCTAGCTATTATTTTTATGGTCAACATCTCTTGCCCTTTTTATAAAGTTATATCCATATTTTTCCTTTAAATTATCTAGTACATTATCTATTTTATTTTGTTTTTCTTCTTGTTTATTATCAAATAATGAAATTTGTAGTTCGTCCTTTTCACATAAATTATCTACTCTTACCCCTATTAACCTTATAGGCACCGATTTATATAACTCCTCCAACAATTTTTTTGCCTCACTATATATTATTTTTGTGCTAGATGTTGGTGTGTCTAATTTTCTTTGATGTGAATATATTTTAAATTCATTTGTTTTTATTTGAACATTTACTGTTTTTGCAAGCATATTTTCTTTTCTTAATCTATACGAAACTTGCTCTACTAATGATAAAAGTACGGTTTCTATTTCTTCTATATTTGAATAATCATATGGTAATGTTACAGAATTACCAATTCCTTTTGGTTTTTCTTCTATATATACAACCTCTGAATCGTCTATTCCATTTGCATATTCCCATATTACTCTTCCAAATTTTCCAAAATTTTTTATTAGTTCTCTTTCATCTTTTCTTGCTAAATCGCCAATTGTTTTTATTTGCATTCTTTGCAATTTAGGAATACTTTTCTTTCCCACCATAAATAAGTCAGATATTGGCAAACACCACATTTTAGTTTCTATTTCTTCTTTATACAAAGTATGTACTCTATCTGGTTTTTGAAAATCTGAAGCCATTTTTGCTAGCAATTTGTTATTTGCAACTCCAACATTTACTGTAAAACCTAATTCATTCTTTACTCTATCTTTTATTTCATAAGCTACGTCTATTAATTTTTTGTTTTTTGGAAGAAATAGCGTTAAATCCATAAAACATTCATCTATTGAAAATCTTTCTATTCTATCTGTATATTCACAAAGTATATTATACAGTGCATCTGAATATTTTCTGTACATTGCGTGATTGCTACTAAATACTTGTATATTTGGACATTTTTTTCTTGCAAAATATATTGGCTCTCCTGTTTGTATTCCAAACTGTTTTGCAATATTGCTTTTAGCCAAAACAACACCTTTTCTTTTGGACTCATCTCCTCCTATTATTGCAGGTATTGTCCTTATATCCAATGTTTCACCATTCTTTAATCTTTCGACCGCTGTCCAAGATAAAAACGCATTATTAACATCTACATGTAATATTTGTCTCTCTATTTTTATCATCTCTTTTCTTTTTTATACTTTTTATACAATATTTGAAAATAACTCTAATGGATCTATATAATTATTATCTTCATCTCTTACGCCAAGATGTAAGTGTGGACCAGTAGTTGCACCATTTGTAGGTTTACCATTTTCATCTGTATAGTTATTTCCTTTTACTCCATATACATATTTCGGTCCAACTCTACCTATTACATCTCCCATTTTTACTTTCTGATTTTCTTCTACTATAAATTGTGGAGATACATGGCAATAAGTTATTTTTAAATTATTTTCTAATGTAAGAGTTATGGTATAACCTCCTCCACCTAAAAAGCCAACATATGTTATTGTTCCATCTGCTATTGCTATAAAATACGCCCCTTCTGGTGCGCCTATATCTACTCCTTTATGATATGAACTAGCACCTGCTGTAGGAGATGTTCTTTTTCCAAAATATGAATTTATTTTAGTATAACCCGGTGCAGGCCATGCATAACCTTCATTACTTATTTGAATAGTATATGAACTTAAAAATTCTAAATAATCTTCTGAAAATGTTGGTATAAAAAAACAACACACAAACATTGTTATAACTATTAAACCAACTATTAAATAATAAAATGGTTTTAAAAAAGCACTAGAAAACATAAGAATTCCTCCTTAAAGTCTAGTACCCCCTATAATTACTAATTTAGAATATAGCTGTCTACGTTACTACATTGCTATTATCAACTACTATATTGCTACATTCTAAATTACTGCCCTTTTTGTATCCTCTATTTTTTAAAAGCAAAAAATTTACTTATAAAAAAGTTTAATATTATTACTATTACTGTAATTGCACATTTGCTTATTATAAATGGTATTGCACACACGGTATATAGTAGAAAAAAGCCTCCCATCTCTACTAGCATTGTAAATGTACGTCCTAATATAAATTTCCAAAATTCTATTAATTTTTCCTTTATAGTATTGGCCTGTGAATTAAACACCCATTTTCTGTTTGTGAAATATGCAAATATTATTGAGAAAATTATTCCTATTGTACTTGATATATTTCCCTCTATTTTTAATACAGATTCACATAGTGTTGATACTCCTATGTTTACTATTGTTGTTAGTATTCCAAATACTACATATGCTATTACTTCTTTTGTACATATTTTTTTTATTATCTTTTTTATTTTTTCCATTGTTTCTCCTATTCCATTTTTTTACTTTTACATAATATCATATCATTAATACTTTTTCAATTCATTTTTATAAATTTTAATAGAATCATTTTTTAAGTTTTTCTCTGCTCATTCATTGAATAGTAATTATAATATTCAACACACATTTATGCGTCATTTGTTTCATTAAGTATACCTGTAAAACCCACCAAATATTGATAATTCAATATTTGATGGGTTTTATTTTTGGCAGGGGTAGAAGGACTCGAACCCTCACAAGCAGTTTTGGAGACTGTTGTGCTACCATTAACACCATACCCCTATATTTTTCTTTCAAAGTGATTATAATAATAACATATATTTTTATTATTAGCAAGTAGTTTTTTGTAAAAAATAAATTTTCCAAAAAATTAATGTAGGTAATTTCATATTACCTACATTTTTATAATTTACTTTTTAAATTACATGTCTTCATCATCATTATCGTCTTCACCAGAATCTTTTTCAAAATCATCCTCATCATCAAATTCTTCATCATAATGGTCATGAGCACATCCATGACATTCGTCACAAAATCCTGAACATCCATCAAGTTCCTCATCTTCTTCATTCCAGTCTAACTCTATAATATTATGACATTCTGGACATTCTACTTCATTCTTTTCATTATTTTCACCATCTAAATCTGCAACAAACTCATGATTACAATATGGGCAAACTATTTCAAAATCAAAGTTTTCATCATCTTCATAAATATCACCTTCAATTTTGCTTACTTTATTTGCCACACTATCTATTTTAAGTTTTAATTCTTTTTGTCTTTCTTCTATATCATTCATTTCCATTTCTGTAATATCTGATATTTTATCAATAATATCCATAAACATTAACATTAATTCTGAAATTTTATTCTTAACGAATTCTTTTTCTTGTGGATTAGATATTTTTTGTTCTATTTCAGATAATATTTTACTATAATTTTCATTTATGCCTGACATATGCTATAAATCCTCTTTTCCAAATTATATTCTTTCCATATATTCACCAGTTCTTGTGTCTATTCTAATAACATCACCTATGTTTACAAATAATGGAACTGATATTTCATACCCATTTTCTAATGTTGCTGGCTTTCCTGATGTTGTTGTGGTATTTCCACTAAATCCTGGTTCTGTATATGTAACTTCTAATTCAACAAACATTGGAGGCTCTACTGAAAATACTTTTCCTTTATATGATAATATTTTAACAGTCATGTTTTCTTTTATATATTTTAAAGCATCTCCTATTTGATCTTCATTTAATGGAATTTGTTCATATGTTTCATTATCCATGAAATAATATAAATCTCCATCTTTATATAAGTATTGCATTTCCCTCTTTTCTATTTCTGCTCCTGGATATTTTTCTGAAGGATTGAATGTTTTTTCCAATACTGCTCCTGTTATTACATTTTTTAATTTTGTTCTTACAAATGCTGCTCCTTTTCCTGGTTTTACATGTTGAAACTCTACTACTTTATATACGTTTCCTTCCATTTCAAATGTTGTTCCGTTTCTAAAATCTCCTGCCATATATACTTCTGCCATAATATAATTCCCCTTTCTTTATTTCATATCTTATTTTAATCTTGTATATAATACCACATTTTTAGTTAAAAATCAAGAGTATAGCTTAAACTAATAGGGACGGAGTTAAATAGTTTAGCAAATTTATTTTATATTTCAAAACATTAATATTATATTTTTCTACGTTGCCCCATTTAAGAAAATGTAATTCGCTTATCGCTCATAACATTTTCTAAAAAGGTCCCCACGAATCACTTCGAAAAATATAATATTATTGTTTTGAAAATAGTGTAGATACTTTTTTGCTAAACTATTTAACCCCGTCCCTATTAGTTTAGCTGTTTATCTACTATAATATAATTTTTGTCTGATTTTGTTAAATTTATGCAACCATTTTTTGTAATTAATACAGTATCTTCTATTCTAACACCAAACTTTTCTGGTATATATATTCCTGGTTCATTTGTTACTACCATTTTATCTTTTAGCAAAAAGTCATTTTTATTTGCCAAATATGGATATTCATGTATATCCAAACCTACTCCATGCCCCAAACTATGTATTAAAAAGTAGTTTTCTAATTCGAAATCACTTTCTACCATTTTAGTAAGTACTTTTACATTTACCCCTTCTTTTAATTCTTCTTGCACTTTTAATTGTTCTTTTAATACTAAATCATAAACTTTTTTAGTTTCTTCTGGAATATAGCCTGCAAATATTGTTCTTGTCATATCTGAACAATAGCCTTTATACTTACATCCCATATCAATTGTAATTACATCTCCCAAATCTATTTTTTTATCTGTAGGTACTGCATGTGGCTTTGATGAATTTTTTCCTGATGCTACTATTGGATCAAATGATACTCCATCTGCACCATGTAACTTAAAATATCTTTCTATTTCTAATGCTATTTCCTTTTCTGTTCTTCCTACTTTTATAAAATCTAATAAATATTTAAAACATCCATCTGTAATTTCACAAGCTTTTGTTATTTTTTCTATTTCTTCGGCATCCTTTATCATTCTTTGCTTCTCGATTACTTTTTCCATCTCTTGAAGATTGTTTATTTTGTATTTTCTCATAAAATTTCTATAGCCATTATATGTTACATAATCTCCTTCAAAACCGACATTCTCACAAAACATAAAAAAGTTTTCATATTCATCATTTGAAAAATCATTAAATTCATGCACTATTATTTCATCATCTATTGTAAGTACACTATTTACTTCCTCTGTATAACGCCCATCTGTTAAATATATATTTTCTTTTCTAGTTATTAATAATATTCCCTCTGCTACGATTCCCGTTAAATACCTTATATTTATCGGATTCGATATTATTGCACCTTGCATATCTAGCATTTTCATTTTTTCTCTTAACCATCTTATGTTTGTATTCATTAGAACACCTACTTTCATTTTTTATTTCATTTACAACTATTTATATTTTTACGTGCTCCTATGCATTAAACATACCAAGTGTAAATACTTTTAATAAAATACCAATTAATAAATTATTGGGCACTACCATAACTATAAACGTTGCAATTACTATAAACGGTCCAAAGGCTATGTATTCATCTTTTTTCTTCTTTTTTGTTATTAATAATATTATACTAATTATTGCACCTATTAAAAATGCAATTAATGCTATTATTCCTATATTAAGCCATCCAAAGAATAAGCCCAATGCTCCCATTAGCTTAACATCACCAAAGCCCATTGCCTCTTTACCTGCAATTAGCCCTCCTACTGCTGTAATGGCTAAAAATATTCCGGCACCAATAACACCGCCTAATAACATATTTATTGCAATATTTATATCTAATATTCCTTGTACAAACGTTAATCCAAGCCCAACTTCAAATAAAGTTAAATTTAATCTGTTTGGAATAATTTGATGCTTTATATCTATAATAAAAGCCGACACTAGCATTGGTGATATAAATATATACTCTAAAAATTGTATCTTATATAATATACCTTCTTTGTTACCAAACATATATAATAGCACTATATATATTGTTGCCATCAAGAACATCAATATATATTTTGGCTTGCACTCTTTTAAATATACTGTAAAAAATTCTTTTGAAAATACCTTTTTATACTCTGGCAAACGTGTGTTGCACCAATCTATAAATTGCCCCACAAGCAATCCTATTATGCCGAATAAGAACATAATATAATATATTTATTTCATTTATGTACATTTTCTTCCTTCCTTTTCTTTAGTTATTTTTAATTATTTTTTAAACTGTTTAAATATCTTTTTATTACAAAGTTTTCTAATGGTCTTTTTATTTTTGTTATTAAAATATCCTTTTCCTCTAGTGGCTTTACTAATATTGCTTTTACTTTACTTCTATTTGCACCTATTACATCAGTAAAAATTTGATCACCTACTGCTGCAATATTTTCTGGCTTTTCTTGTAAATATTCTATAGCTTTTTTAAAACCTTTTTTTAAAGGTTTCATTGCAAAATATATATAATGTACATCTAACTCCTCTGCCACTTTTTTTACTTTTTCTACATTATTGCTATTTGATAATATACAAAATTTTATTCCTTGCTTTTTTAAGTTTTCACACCACTTTTTTGTACCATCTGGTATTTTTTTATAAAAATCTATTAATGTATTATCTACATCTAATATTAGTGCCTTTATTTTATTTTCCTTTAAATAATCTATTGTTAATTTTTGCACATTTTCTATATATAAATTTGGATAAAGTATCATTGTTTCCTCCAAATACTATTTCTTTAATTTCGGTTTTATTCTACCATTTATAAAATGCTTTGTCAACTAAACTATTAGGGACGGGGTTAAATAGTTTAATACATTTTAATTTATTTAGTTAAACTTTTAGGGACGGTGCTAAATAGTTTAGTGGGAATTGTTAATGTTATATATTAAAATAATTATTCCACTAAACTATTTAGCACCGTCCCTAATAGTTTAACGGCAATTTTAAAATTACATTATTGTATTAAACTATTTAACCCCGTCCCTAATAGTTTACTTGCAAAATCTATGTCTGCCTATTGTTACAGTTGCAGGTCTTGACCAAATCCATTTATTTGTGGCTGTTGCAGGATTAAAATAATATATTGCACCATAAGATGGATCCCATCCATTTATGGCATCTTGTGCAGCTTTTATAGCTGTACTATCTGGAGATAAATTTATTTGGCCATCCGATACTGCATCAAATGCACCAGATTGATATATAACACTTGATATTGTATTTGGGAAACTTGAACTTTTTACTCTATTTAAAACTACAGCTGCTACTGCTACTTGCCCTGTATAGGGTTCTCCTCTTGATTCCCCATATACTAACCTTGCTAATAAATTTACATTGCTTGAACTTGTACTAGATGAAGAACTTGTATTAGATGATGTATATATTCCCATTGCTTGTAATGTTTTGGTTCCAGCAATTCCATCTGCTGTAAGTCCATTTTTTCTCTGAAAATATTTTACTGCTTCTAATGTTTTACTTCCATATATTCCATCTATACTTCCTGTATAATAACCCCATCTCTTTAATTTAGTTTGTATTTGCGTTACCTCTGAACCTCTTGAGCCATACTTAGAAAGAGCATATATTTCATTATTTCTAAAAAATACATTATATGATATAAATATAGCAAATAAAATTATTAGTATTACTATTTGCTTTAAATTTTTTTTAATATTTAGTTTCATAAAAATTTCCTCACTTTGCTCTCACGTATTAGGTGTTAAAAATATTTGCATTATAAAAAACACCTTTTCTTGAAAAATATATTTTCCAAAATTGGTGTTTTTTATGCATTAAAAATGTTCACAAAAATCCGTTTCTTTATGTTTCCTTATTTTAAACAAGCTTTTATCAAACCTACAAAAAGTGGTGCTGGTTTATCCGGTCTAGATTTAAATTCTGGATGGAACTGGCTTGCAATAAAAAATGGATGCTTGTCCTGCTCTAATTCTACCATTTCCACCAAAGTTCCATCTGGTGATACTCCAGAACATTTTAGTCCCGCTTCTTCTAGCCTTTCTTTATAATCATTATTATATTCAAATCTATGACGGTGTCTTTCATTTATTTCTGTTTGCTTATATAATTTTTCTGCTAAACTTCCTTTTTTTATTATGCAAGGATAACTTCCTAGCCTCATTGTTCCGCCTTTTTTTGTTACATCCTTTTGACTATACATTATATGTATAACTGGATCTTCACATATCTCATCAAACTCTTCTGAATTTGCATCTTTTAATTTTAATACATTTCTTGCAAATTCAACAACAACCATTTGCATTCCTAAACATATACCTAAAAATGGTACTTTATTTTCTCTTGCATATTTTATAGTTTGGATTTTTCCCTCTATTCCTCTATTTCCAAACCCTCCAGGAACTACTATTGCTGAATAATCTTTTAACTTTTCTTTTGCATTTTTTGCAGTTATTAACTCTGCATCTATAAATTCAACCTTTACATTAACTCCATTTTCAAAACCTGCATGCTTTAAGCTTTCTGCAACAGACAAATATGAATCTTCTAGTTTAACATATTTTCCAACTATCGCAACTTTTATTACATTATTTGAAACATTTTTAATTTTATTTAACATTTCTTCCCATTTTTCGTTATGAGGCTCACATTTTTCCAAACATAAATGTTTACATACTTCTTCTGCCAATCCTTCTTTTTCTAGTAATATTGGAACTTCATATAAGCAAGATGCTGTTTTATTTGCAATAACACTTTCTTTTCTAACATTACAAAATAGTGCTATTTTTTCTCTTAAATTATCTGGTATATCAACTTCAGTTCTACAAACTAATATATCTGGCTTTATTCCAAAAGACTGCAATTCTTTTACTGAATGCTGTGTTGGCTTTGACTTTAATTCATTTGAACCACTTATATATGGCAATAAAGTTACATGAACATATATTATATCTTGTACATCATTTTCTATTCCAACCTGCCTTATTGCTTCTATAATAGATAGCCCTTCTATATCTCCTACTGTACCTCCAATTTCCGTTATTACAATATCAACATCTGTATTTTCAAAAGAATATATTTTTTCTTTTATAGCATTTGTTACATGTGGTATTACTTGAACAGTTTTACCTAAATAATCTCCTCTTCTTTCTCTTTCTAATACACTTTGATATATTTTGCCCATTGTTATACTTGAATTTTTTGTTAAATTTTCATCTGTAAATCTTTCATAATGACCTAAGTCTAAATCTGTTTCAGCTCCATCATCTGTAACAAAAACTTCCCCATGTTCATAAGGGCTCATTGTACCTGGGTCTACATTTAAATATGGATCAAACTTTTGATTTACCACTTTATAGCCCCTATTTTTTAATAACCTTCCTAAAGATGCAGCCGTTATTCCTTTTCCTAATCCTGATACAACCCCTCCTGTTACAAAAATATACTTTGTTTTCAATTTTTATACCCCCTTATTTTCTTTTGTTTTTATTTTTTACCTCCTACCTGTGACACTTTTAAAATTATTCTATTTTTTCTCGTATTTCCCATTATTTCTATAACTTCAAACTTACCTTTTCCTCTAATTGTAATCTTATCATTTTCTTTTACCTCTTTAGAAACTTTTGTAACAGTTTCATAATTTATGAATACTCTTTCACTTAAAATAATCTCTACTGCTTTAGTTCTTGAACATTTTGCTAACTCTGAAACAATATTATCTAGCCTCATTGATGGTATTGTAATTTCAAATTCTTCCTTTTCTACTGGTACATTTTTTATATCTTGTAAATTTATTTGACTAACTTTTGCTTTTTTAAATCTTATTAAATCACTTAAATTAATTAACAAAAATTTTGTAATATCCTTATTTACTATTATATCTGCGCCATCTGACCTAACTATTATATCTCCTATTTTTTCCCTTTTTATTCCTAGTTTCATAAGTGCACCCAAATAATTTCTATGCGTATATTTGTCATACTCTTCTTCTGGAAGCTCTATTTTTATTGCATTCAAAATATTATTAAAATCAAATTCGTTATTTTCCATAACTTGTTCTAACTTATCTGGAAAAACTACAAGCACATTTCTCTCTGCATTTTCTATACCTCCATAAAATAAATAGTGTTTATATTTTTGAGAACGTAAAAAATCACTCACTATTTTTTTTTGATTTTCATCCAAGAAATCTGTATTTTCTATTTTGTTTCTAGTCTGGCAAAGTTTAAATTTATCTGCTACTTTTGACGTTAATAAATGGTTATCTTCTTTTTTTACATCCATAATTTACCTCTTCTTATAAGCATATTACACCAAAATTTTTATATTGTCCATATTTATTTTTCAAATATCAAATCTACCTTTATATTTTATTTTGTAAGTCACAGAATCATTCCCATATTTTATCTTGTATTATAGTTTCATCATCCAATCCATATATTTTTTCTAAATCTTCTACACTTCCATGTCTTATAAATTCATCTGGATAACCAAAACATTTTATTTTTACATCCTTTATTTCATTTTTAGTTATAATGTGCATTACCTCATCTGCTAATCCACCTTTTATAATATTATCTTCTATAGTTATTACTCTTCTTGTTTTTTCTATTGACTTTTTTATTGTTTCCTCATCTATTGGTTTTAAAAATCTAGCATTTATAAGCTCTGCCTCTATATTTTTTTCTTTTAATTTTTCCAGAATATTTCTACCTCTTGCTACCATTTTTCCTATTACAATTATTGTTGCTTTATTAGTTTGCTTTTCAGTGTCTGTTTTCTTTGTTTCTTCTGTATTATTATTTTCATCTTTTCCGCTTATTTGTTTCTTTTCTTCTATTTCATTTAAAATCTCTGCTTTTCCCAATTCTATCTTATTATGTTTTTCAAACTTTATTGTATCTTCTCCACCTCTTGGATACCTAATAACTACTGGAGAATTCAAATTAATTGCAAATTCCAACATTTGCTCTAATTCTTCAAAATCCTTTGGAGCCATAATTGTTAAGTTTGGAATAATATTAAAAAATGATAAATCATATATTCCTTGATGTGTTTCTCCATCATTTCCTACAATTCCAGCTCTATCTACACAAAGTACTACTGGCAAATTTTGAATACAAATATCATGTATTACTTGATCATACGCTCTTTGATAAAATGATGAATATATTGAAACTACTGGCTTTAATCCAGATTTTGCAAGTCCTCCTGCCATTGTTATTGCATGCTGTTCTGCTATTCCTACATCAAAAAATCTATTTGGAAACTGCTTTTTGAACTCTGAAAGTCCAGTTCCATCAGCCATAGCTGCTGTTATTGCAACAATATTTTTATTATTCTTGGCAAGTTTTACTAATTTATCTCCAAATACTTGTGAATAATCTTTTTTCTTCTCTTTTTTGCTTTTTCCTGTTTCTATATCAAAACTAGATGTACTATGAAATTTATCTGGGTTATCTTCTGCAGGCTTATACCCCTTTCCTTTTTTAGTTATAATATGTACTAAAACTGGTCCTGTTTCTTTTTTAGCTAAATTTAATATCCACTCTACTCTTTCTATATCATGACCATCCACTGGACCTAAATATTTTATTCCTATATCTTCAAAAAACATGTTAGGAATCATAAGTTGTTTTAAACTATACTTTACCTTTCTTGCAATTCTTATTACAAATGGTCCAAATTTTGGAACTTTTTCTAAAACCTTTCTTACATAATTATTAGACTTTTTGTAGAACTTTTTTGTTCTTATTCTTGTTAGAAAAGTTGAAATTCCGCCTACATTTTTAGAAATGCTCATCTCATTATCATTTAAAACTATAATTAACCTTGTTTCGCTGTTTCCAGCATCATTTAATGCTTCTAGCGCCATCCCCCCTGTTAATGCTCCATCTCCAATTACAGCCACTACATTATTATTTTCTTTTTTTAAGTCCCTTGCTCTTGCCATTCCTAAAGCAACTGAAATAGATGTACTACTGTGTCCTGTATTAAAACTATCATATTCAGACTCCTTTGACTTTGGAAAGCCTG
Organism: uncultured Clostridia bacterium; assembly: GCA_947593355.1. Taxonomy (GTDB): domain Bacteria; phylum Bacillota; class Clostridia; order TANB77; family CAG-508; genus UMGS1663. Next base: position 20,233 of record CANQDO010000011.1, read on the forward strand.
CAATTCCATCTAATTGCCTCAATGTATTCATTTTATCTTTTCTTCCTGTCAAAATTTTATGTACATACGTTTGATGACCTACATCCCATACAATTTTGTCTTCAGGCATATTAAATACACTGTGAATGGCTATGGTAAGTTCAGTCACTCCTAAATTTGAAGCTAAATGACCACCTGTTTTTGACACAGTGCTTATTATTTCTTCTCTTATTTCTTCTGCTAGTTTATTCTTCTGTGCATAATTTAAATTCTTTAAATCTTTTGGTTCATTTATTTGGTCCAATATTTTTTCTGCCATTATATTAACATTCCCTTCACAGTTTTTATAAACTAAAATATATTATTAATGGTTATTATAAATTCTCTAAATAGTATATTACAAAATCACACAATGTTCAACACTATTTGCCACATTTTTTGGCTAAACTAATAGGGACGGGGTTAAATAGTTTAATACAATTTAATTTCTAATTTTATTTAGTTAAACTTTTAGGGACGGTGCTAAATAGTTTAGTGGAATAATTTTTTTAATATACAACTTAATATACAACATTAATAATTTCCACTAAACTATTTAGCACCGTCCCTAAAAGTTTAACGGTAACTTTAAAATTACATTATTGTATTAAACTATTTAACCCCGTCCCTATTAGTTTAGCTCTGCTTCAATATTTAGCAATCTGTTATATTTAGCTACTCTATCTGTTCTACAAGGTGCACCCGTTTTTATTTGACCACTATTTACAGCCACTGCCACATCTGCTATTGTTGTATCTTCAGTTTCTCCTGACCTATGAGATATTACTGTTGTATAACCATTTTTCTTTGCTAACTCTATCGTATCTAATGTTTCTGTTATAGTACCAATTTGATTTGGTTTTATTAATATACTATTTGCTACTTTGCTATTTATTCCTTTTTGTAATCTACTTGTATTTGTAACAAATAAATCATCTCCTACTAATTGTATTTTATCTCCTATTTTTTCAGTTAATGTTTTCCAAGATTCCCAATCTTCTTCAGCTAAAGCATCTTCTATTGAAATTATTGGATATTTTTGTGCTAAATTTACTATATAATCTATCATTTCTTCCTTTGTTTTAAATATATCTTTTTTCCAAAAATAATAACCATCTTTTCCTATCTTTTTAGCTTCATCATACATTTCTGTACTTGCTATATCTAAACTTATAGCAATGTCATCTTTAGGAATAAAACCTGATTTTTCTATTGCTTCTACTAATAATTCTATTGCTTGTTCTTCTCCTTCTAGGTTTGGTGCAAAGCCCCCTTCATCTCCAACTGCCGTACTATATCCTTTTTCTTTTAATATTTGCTTTAAAGTATGATAAACTTCTACTCCCATTTCTAGCTTTTCTCTAAAAGTTTTACCACTAACAGGCATAATCATAAATTCTTGAATGCTTATGTTATTATCTGAATGTTTCCCTCCATTTAATATGTTCATCATTGGTGTAGGTAATATTTTAGCATTTGTTCCACCTAAATATTTATACAAGCTCATTCCTAATGAATTTGCTGCTGCTTTTGCAACAGCTATTGACGTTCCAAGTATTGCATTTGCTCCTAATTTTTCTTTATTTTCTGTTCCATCTAAATCTATTAAAATTCTGTCTATTCTACTTTGCTCATACACATTCATTTTTTTCAACGCTTTTGCTATTTTTTTATTTACATTATTTACTGCAACTTGAACTCCTTTTCCATTTAATCTTTCATCACCATCTCTTAATTCCATAGCCTCAAAACTTCCTGTTGACGCTCCTGATGGAACTATTGCTAAACCTGAAAATCCACCTTCTGTTACTACTTCTACCTGAACCGTCGGATTTCCCCTTGAATCAAATACTTCCATTGCCTTAACGTCCTCTATTCCTAAATAGTCTTTCATACAATATTCATCCTTTCCTTTTAACTATTCATAGATATATTTTCTATTATCTTAATTATGTTTCTATTTTTTATAATTTATTCTTATTTAAAAACAATTTAGTTCATAGACAACTAATCACAAATGGATTAGATTAATTTTGTAAATCTAAAAATATAAAAGTATTTCTGCATACATAAAAAGCAGTGACAAGCACTGCTTTTTACATGAAATTAAAATTAATTGTATTCTTTGCAAAAAAATGTTTGTTTTTTATTGTTTTATTGTAAAATATATATTATACTTTCTAGCATAGGAAATGATAAAAAGCAGATGTGGTTTTGTCATTTCCTATGTTTATTATGCATAGATTATTTAATTTTGTCAAATGCTAATTTTTGCTATTATTTATTTTCAAATAAATTTAAATAAATATAACATTATATAAAAAAGAAGTCTTTATAGAACTATAAAATCCTATAAAGACATTTAGACTGGTTGGGGTACTAGGATTCGAACCTAGGGAATGTCGGAGTCAGAGTCCGATGCCTTACCGCTTGGCGATACCCCAATATTTAAAATTAAAAAGTACACTATATATAATAGCATACTTTTTTTATTAATTCTATATTTTTTACTATTTTTTTAACTTTTATTTCAAAACACAATTTGGCTTTCTAGTTAGCACATATTTACTTTCAGTAAATACAACCACTTTAACCACCGTATAATTTTTCATATTTTATTTTAAAAGCTTACCCTTCTTGCCTGCAACTTAAACTCTCCCATATTAGTTCTAGCACATATATTTAATATATTTCCTACTAACTCGCCTGCTATTTCATACTGCAAGTTTATAACATTATTACTTAACCTTCCTTTAAAATAGCATTTATTACCATTTACCTTTCCTCCTGTTATATTATTGGTCATTCCCATTATATTAACAGTTCCGGTTTAACTCATCTCCATTTGTTCTTAACTGTATTTTTGTATTTAAATTTCCCATTGGAGTATTTATAACTGTTTCATAATTTCCATCCATATATTTTCACATTCCTTTCTTTACAGTAAACTTTAATGTTCATTTTATACTCTATTACCATTATATGCTAAATGCATGTATATATTTATCAAATTTGGCAATTATATTTGTAGGTGGTGATATATATGACAAGCAAAGAACTATTGTACATTGAGGATGCTTTAGGACATGAAAATTTTATGAAAACATGTAGCCAAAATGCATCTACAAAATTAACTGACCCTAATCTTTCTAATTATTTAAAAGAATTAGAACAAAAGCATACAGGGTTATATAACAAATTTTTAAATTTATTATAAGGAGGAAGCTTATGGAAGACAAGGATTTAATGGAAAGTGAACTATTAACAATTAAAGGTGTTTGCGACTTATATCTTCATGGTGCATTAGAATCTACATCTCAAGATGTTCATACTGCTTTTAAAGATGCTTTAAATGAATCTTTAAACATTCAAAACAAACTTTATAACATGATGGCAGAAAAAGGTTGGTACAAAACTGATAATGCTGAACAAAATAAAGTAGATACAGCAAAACAAAAATACATGGCACAACAATAACTTAAAACTCAAGGTGTAACAATAACTAAAAAAACAAAGTGTAACAATAATTTAAAACACATGGTGTAACAATAATTCAAAACACAAGGTGTAACAATAATTTAAAACACACGCAAGAACAATACTCTAAAACGAATTACACTGTAATAATATGTAAAATAAGGCTACTATTTTACCTAAAGTTAACCTAATAAAGTTTATAATTACTAAACCTCTAATAATTATTATTTTAGTTAACTTCAGATACAATATAGCCTTATTTTTATGCACAATTTATTTTAACAACTCAATGAAAGTATACATTTTAATACATATAAATACTTATAATTTATATTTTAATTAAAATACTCTATTTAAAGCACCTTTCGCACCCCATATACATGGTTTAGAACATTTAAATCCTGGGAATGTGCATCTTGCACCATTTGAATATTGTTTTAAATAATTATATACTCTAGGCTTAACATCTTTCGTATTTTCCAAATATTTTTTCATTGTTTCATCTGTTTGATGTGCAATTTCTAATTGTGCTTCCCCACATAAACGTTCATAACCCTTAAGTACAAAATTTTCCACAGTGCCTCTTTCATTTATTTTTATTAACATACCTTGTGGAAATCTATCTGCTAATGAAGAAATATCTTTTAGCCATTCGTCTTCAAGCTCTGTTCCCTTTATAATTGGTGGAACAAAGAATTGTAGCTCTGGTAATAAGCTCATTTCATAAGAAATAGTTCTATGTCTTTGTGCTTGTGCAAGCTCTGCAAATGTTCCTATATATGTAGTGCAATAATTTTCTCCCCATTCATCTTCTCTTTCTATATCGGTAAATAGTGAAAGTTTTCTATGTTTTACATCAGTATTTATTCCATCTATTTTATATTTTTCACACATATTTACAAATTCAGAAAGCACAGGTTTTAACTGCTCATTGAATTTTGTATTTTCTGCATTTTTTGTAAAATCCTCCATCCAATGCAATATATAGCTAAATTGCCTTAGATCTATAGAATGACCCATTGTAGTTGCTGGTGTAAATACACTTATTAAATATCTTGCATTTTCTTGAGCTTTTTTCCTTATAGCTGTGTTTCTAGCTTTTTGAGCTTTTTCTATTTCTTCTTGTGTCTTCCCTTCCACACTTATTGGTGGATATACTTTATCTATTTCTTTACTATATAACTCAATCCATTTTTCATATAATGCTTCTTCCTCTTTTGAAGGCTTCATTTTAGTATATCTAGCTGACTTTTCTGAAGTATCATATACTTTTTCATTGTTAAGAATCATTGCTAATATTTTTGGAATTTCTTCAAATGCGAAATTATATTTGCTGTGCCCAAATACACTATGATGACCAGAGTTCATAGTCATTGAAGCTCTTTTATTTGTTTTTTGCTCATCTTCATTAAGAAGCGCATCTATGTCATCTGGCATATAGCACACACCTGCTTCTGTTCCAGAAAATTTAATAGCCTCCTCTATTGGTAGCTCATAACCTAACTTTGTTGATGCTAATACTCTAACTTTCATTATTATACTTCCTCCTCTTACATTAAACCCTTTTATTCTTTCTCTTTAGCTTCCAAAAAAATACTATATTTTTCAATTTTTGTCATTATATCATAATGCAATTTTTTCTACAACTTTTTTTCGTCAAATTATTTACAAATTCAACATCTTAATATAGAATATGATTGTAATAATAATGATTGTTTAGGAGGGATGTAATTTGAAAATTTTAGCCATTACCACATCATCAAAAGTATGTTCAGTTGCACTATTAGAAGACTCAAGTGTAATATTAGAAAAACATATTACAGACGCTAAAACACATTCTCAAAAATTAATGCCTCTTATTGATACAATACTAAAAAAACAAAATATAACTATCAATGACATTGATTTATTTACTTGCTCTGTTGGTCCTGGTTCTTTTACAGGTATACGTATTGCAGTTGCTACCATTAAAGCATTTTCAGACGTTACAAATAAACCTGTTGTACCAGTAAGTTCTTTAGAAGGACTAGCTTATAATGTCAATAAATCTTACTTTAGAGATGAAACTAATCTCGTATGTTCTCTAATAGATGCAAAAAATGATAATGTATATTTTGGACTTTTTGAAAAATTAAATGATAACTATACTACTAAAAAAAGACAATATCAATATAGACCAATCGAAGATTTTAGAACTTCAAATATTAATGAAATAATAGAATTTTTAGATGAACACTATTCTTCTACCCCTATTATTTTTGTTGGAGATGGATCTGTATCTCATAAATATAATATATTGGAAAAACTTCCAAAATCAATATTCGTAATGCATGCTTTTAATAGTGAAAACAGTATGAGTATTGGTGAATGTGCATATTATAAATTCAAACAAGGTTTATATGGCGACTCAAATTCAATTACTCCTTTATATTTAAGGAAATCTCAAGCAGAGCGCGCTTTAGAAGGAGAAAAATAGCAATTGTGGACTGACTGAGACAAATGGGACAATTTGGGACGGGGGTTAAAAACAAATTATGCTAAATATAGAAATTTCACAAATGAAAATCAGTGATTTAGAAACTATAAAAAATAATTTGCAAAAAGATTTTGATAATTTTTGGAATTATGAAATATTAAAAGAAGAAATTGTAAATACTAATTCTAGCTATTTTGTGGCAAAATCTTCTAATGAAATCTTAGGGTTTGCAGGCATGAAAAAAATTTTAGATGAAGCAAATATTATGAATATAGTAACTAGAAAAGATTATAGAAATCAAGGCATCGCTTCTCTTTTACTTAAAGAACTAATTGAATTTTCTAAAAAATCCTGCTCTTCTATTACTTTAGAAGTCAATGAAAATAATAAAATAGCCATACACCTTTATGAAAAGTTTGGCTTTTCCAATGTTGGTATAAGAAAAAAATATTATAATGGTGTAGACAATGCAATTATAATGACACTATATTTTTAGTTAGTATAAAATATATAATGCATATTTAAACGTATTTGTAATTTTGAAAGGAGCAACTAATGAAAAAAGGAAACGAACTATCTTATAAAGATTTAAAGGTCGTATGCGACCCAGATATATTTGATTTTAAAGATACTTCTGAATTGGAACCTATAAGTACAGGAATAGGTCAAGATAGAGGTATAAAAGCTTTAGATTTTGGTGTTAATGTTAATGTTAAAGGCTATAACATATATATGGAAGGACCTAGCGGAGTAGGCAAAACTATGTATGCTAAAAATTATTTAGATGAGTTATCTAAAAAGAAAAAGGTTCCTTCTGATTGGTGTTATATATATAATTTTGACAATCCAAATGAACCTGTTGCCGTTTCTTTCCCTGCTGGTCAAGGTAAAGAATTTAAGGAAACTATGGATACTTTTATAAAAGAAATTAGAAACGACATTACTAAAACATTCAATAATGACGATTTTGAGAAAGAAAAAACTTTAATTAAACAAGAATTTGAAGCTAAACGTGCCTCTCTATTAGAACAATTAAATACAGAATCTTTAAAAAACGGTTTTCAAGTTAAATCTGCTCAAAATGGTATTTACATGATGCCTATTATTGATGGTAAAACTATTGAAGAAGAAGAATTTGATAAATTAGATGAAAAGGTAAAAAAGGAATTTGAAGAAAAATCTAATATAGTTCAACAACAAATTATAGAAGTTATTAGTAAAATTAAAGAAATAGAAAGAGCTTCAGATAAAAGAATTGAAGATTGGCAGTCTAATATTGCCCTTCTTACAGTTAATACACACATCAATTATATAAAATCAAAATATAAAAGAAATAAAAAATTAAATAAATTTTTAAATGATATAAAGCAAGATATTTTAAAGAATATTCCTCTTTTTATTAATAAAGATGAAAATGTTAAACAACCTATAATGAACGGTCCAAGACCTGAACCACCAAAGCCTTGGCTTAATTATCGTGTTAATTTATTTGTAGATAATAGCAATTTACAAGGTGCTCCTGTAATTATGGACTCTAACTATTCATATCATAATATTTTTGGAAAGCTTGAATATGAAAATTACTATGGTGCTTTAAAAACTGACCATACTATGTTAAAACCTGGTCTTATGCAAAGTGCAAATGGTGGTTATATTATTTTTCAAGCAAGCGATTTACTTGCAAATGGTATTTGTTATGATGCTTTAAAAAAGGCTCTACGTGTTAAAGAAATTGCTATTGAAAATACAGCTGACCAACGTAGCTCTATGGTAATGGTTTCATTAAAACCTGAACCTATTCCTTTAGATTTAAAAGTTATTTTAATAGGAAACGAAGCTATATACCAAACTTTACTTGCTATGGATAATGACTTTAAAAAGTTGTTTAAAATAAAAGTAGAATTTGAAGATGATGCTCCAAATACAACTGAAAATAAAGTAAAACTTGCTAGATTTATTAGCGGATTTTGCAAACAAGAAGACTTACCTCCTTTAGATAGGTCTGCTGTTTCAAAAATAGTTGAATATGCTAGCAGATTATCTGAAGATAGAACCAAACTATCTACTAGATTTAATGATTTAGCAGAAGTTGTTGGAGAAGCTGGTACTTGGGCTTTAATGGATAGAAAAAAAGTGGTTTCTGGTGAATATGTTGATAAAGCTTTAAGAGAAAGAGTTGAAAGAATAAAAAAATATGATGCTAAATATTTAGAAATGATAAAGGATAATACTCTTTTAATAGACACTACTGGCTTTAAAGTTGGTCAAATTAACGGATTGACTATTATGACAATCGGAGATTATACATTTGGAAAGCCTGTAAAAATTACAGCAAATACTTATACAGGAAAAAATGGCATTATAAATATTGAACGAGAAGTTGACCTTTCTGGTTCATCACATACAAAAGGTGTATTTATATTAAGTGCATATCTAGGCGAAAAATTTGCTCAAGACATACCTTTATCTCTTACAGCAAGTATATGTTTTGAACAGCTATATAACGGAGTTGATGGCGATAGTGCTTCTAGCACAGAGCTTTATGCCCTACTTTCTAGCCTTTCTGGAATTCCAATTAATCAATCTATTGCCGTTACTGGTTCTGTAAATCAAAAAGGTGAAATTCAACCTATTGGCGGTGTAAACGACAAAATTGAAGGATTTTTCCAAATATGTAAATTGAGAGGTTTAGATGGTTCTCATGGAGTCATGATTCCTATTCAAAATGTTAAAAACTTAACTTTATCAGATGAAGTGCTTAATGCTGTAAAAGAAAATAAATTTCATATATACCCTATTTCTAGCATTGACCAAGGAATTGAAGTTTTAACTGGTGTTCCAGGTGGTAAAAAAGATGCAAATGGAAAGTTTCCTGCTGGAAGTATCAATAGTTTGGTGTATGAAAAATTAAAGAAATATGCTAAATTATCTGCTAAAGACTAAACTATTAGGGACGGGGTTAAATAGTTTAATACAATAATAAATATAATTTTATAGTTAATGTTAAACTATTAGGGACGGTGCTGAATAGTTTAGTGGGAATAATTGTTTTATATAAAAACATTAATAATTTCCACTAAACTATTCAGCACCGTCCCTAATAGTTTAACTAAATAATATTAGAAATTAAATTGTATTAAACTATTTAACCCCGTCCCTAATAGTTTAGTCCTTTACATCGTCTACTTTTTCTTCTTTGACTGTATCTACTACTTCTTGTTCAACTGGGGCTTCTGTTTTTACTGCTGGAGCTTCTTCTGGAGCTTCCTCTACCTTTGGTTCTACTTTTGGTTCTTCAGTTTTAGCTTCTTCTTTAACTTCTGTCTTTTCTTCTACTTTAGCCTCTTCCTTAACTTCAGCTTTTTCTTCTACTTGTGCTACTTCTTCAGCTTTAGCTTCTGTAGCTACATTTTCTTCAGTTGGAACTTCTTCTACTAAATCTTCTTTAACAGTTATTTCTTTATCTTCAATTCTAGCTGCTAAATTTTCTCTAGTTTTAGCTGATTTTCCAATTCTATCTCTTAAATAAAATAATTTTGCTCTTCTTGATTTTCCAACTCTAACTAATTCTACTTTTTCTACTAATGGTGAATGAACTAAGAATGTTTTTTCTACACCTACACCATAAGATATTCTTCTTACAGTAAATGTAGCATTAACTCCTCCATTTTGTTTTTTAATTATTGTTCCTTCAAATACTTGAATTCTTTCTCTATTTCCTTCCTTAATTCTTTGGTGTACTCTAACAGTATCACCTATATGAAGATCAGGAATTTTATTTTTTAATTGTTCATGTTCTATTGATTTTATAATATCCATTTTGATATTCTCCTTTCATATTTTACAATAGTGTCGCATCGCCTTTGACGATGGCGCTAAATTTTCCAAACTATTTCAATAAGTCTGGTCTTTTTTGCTTTGTTATTTCTAATGACTTTTCTTTTCTCCACTTGTGAATATTTTCATGATGTCCAGATATTAGTACATCTGGAACTTTTTTACCTCTAAATTCTTCTGGTCTCGTATATTGAGGATATTCTAAAAGGTTTTCACTAAATGACTCTTCCTTTGTTGAGTCTTCTGTTAAGACTCCATCAACATATCTACTTACTGAATCTATAAGTACCATTGCAGGAAGTTCTCCTCCTGTTAGTACATAATCTCCTATAGATATTTCCTCATCAACAATTTCATCAATAACTCTTTGGTCAATTCCTTCATAATGTCCACAAAGTAATATAATATGTTTTTGTTTAGATAATTCAACTACCTTTTTTTGGTTTAATACTTTTCCTTGAGGAGATAAATAAATAACTTTTGCATTTTCTTTATTTTTTATAGATGAATATGCATCATACACAACATCTGGTCTCATAACCATTCCGGCTCCGCCACCATAAGGTGTATCATCAACTTTTTTGTGTTTATCTTTTGAAAAATCTCTAATATTTATTAAATTAATTTTTATTAGACCTTTTTCCTCTGCTCTTCCTATTATGCTTTGCTTAACCGGCTCAAACATTTCTGGAAAAAGTGTAAGCACATCAAATTGCATTTTTTATCCTCTTTCTTTAATCTATTAAACCTTCAAGTAGGTGAACTACAATTTTTTCTTTTTCTAAATCAATTTTCTTTATAACATCAGGTATTCCAGGAAGTAATAATTGCTTTCCTAATTCATCTTTAACAACATATACATCTCTGCTTCCAGCTGGAAATATATCATCTACTTTTCCTAAATATTTTTCATCATCAGAGTAGACATCTAATCCAATTAAGTCTGCAATAAAGTAAGTACCTTCTGGCAATTTTTTAGCATCTTTTCTATCTATTTTCAAATATAAACCTTTATATTTTTCTGCCTCTGTTAAATCATCAATGCCTTTTATTTTTAAAAGTACCATATCTTTATGATATTTTACTTCTTCTATTTGAACTTCCTTCATTTCAGCTTTTTTGCATATATATACTGTTTTTAATTCTTCAAATCTTTTTATATCATCTGTAAATGGCTTTACTTTTACAAAACCTTTTACTCCAAATGTATTTACAATTTGACCAACCTCTAAATACTTCTGCATAAATACCTCTTAATTATCTAAAAATTCAACAACAACTTTTTTGTGTTCTTTTACTGATATTGACTTTATTAAAGTTCTAATTGATTTTGCAATTCTTCCTTGTCTTCCAATTACTTTTCCCATATCTTTATCAGATACTTTTACTTCTAAAACTGTAGTTCCATTTTCTTCTTTTTCTGTTATAGATACTGAATTTTCATCTTCTACAAGATTTTTTACTATTATTTCTAAAATTTCCTTCATTAGGATTCCTCCTACTTAAAGTTTTAAGTTACTTGCAATAATTTTTATAACTATTTACTTTTCATAACTTAAAACAATTTATTTAGCTTTATCTATTAAAGCTTTTACTGTATCAGTTGGTTTTGCGCCATTTTTTATCCATGTTGCAACTTTTTCTTGATCTAAAACTATTTTAGATGGATTTGTCATTGGATCGTATGTTCCAACTTGTTCAATTATTTTTCCATCTCTAGCAACTCTAGAATCTGCAACTACTATATGGTAAAATGGAGCTTTTTTAGCACCAACTCTTTGTAATCTGATTTTTACCATTACTTTCACCTCCGAATAAAATATATATTTTAAAATAAAAAACTAAATTTATATATAATTTCACTCACTCCATGAATTTTACTTTAAAAGGAAACTACTTCTACTTGCTATAACAAACAAATTATTCAATTACGTGAGTTAAATCTAATATAACTACTTCATATATTGTTTAATGTCATTTGGGTTAAAATTCTTCATCATATTTTTTAGCCCACCTTTTCCATTTTGTACTTTTTTCATCATTTTTTGTGTAACTTCAAAAGATTTCATAAATTGATTTATTTGTTGTACAGTTGTTCCACTTCCTTTTGCAATTCTTATTCTTCTACTAGCATTTAATAACTTTGGATTTCTTCTTTCTTCCTTAGTCATAGAACAAATCATGGCTTCAATTCGAACAAATTCTTTATCATCTACTTTTAAATCATTTATGTTCGCCATTCCTGGTATCATTTTTAAAAGTGATGAAAATGAACCCATTTTCTTTACTTGCCTTAATTGCGTTAAGTAATCATCTAAATCAAATTCTTTTTTCTTCAAGCTTTCTTCTATTTTTTTAGCTTCTTCTTCATCAAATGCTTCTTCGGCCTTTTCTATAATTGAAAGTACATCACCCATACCTAAAATTCTTGATGCCATTCTTTCTGGGCTAAACACTTCAATATCACTTAATTTTTCACCTACTGCTGCAAATTTTATAGGTCTTCCTGTAACTTTTTTTACAGATAAAGCAGCTCCACCACGAGTATCACCATCTAATTTTGTTAAAACAACTCCATCTATTCCTATACTTTCATTAAATGAAGTTGCTACATTTACTGCATCTTGACCTGTCATAGAATCTACAACTAATAATATTTCATGTGGTCTAACATTTGCTTTTATATTTTTCAGTTCTTGCATTAATTCTTCGTCTATATGAAGCCTACCTGCTGTATCTAGTATTACAACATCATTTAGCTTGCTAATTGCAACACTTACTGCTTGTTTTGCTATATGTACAACATCTTTTGAATTTTCGTTTGCATATACTGGTATTGAAAGCTGACTGCCAACAACTTGTAATTGCTTTATAGCAGCTGGCCTATACACATCACATGCAACTAACAATGGCTTTTTCCCCTGTTTTCTTAATATGTTTGCAAGTTTACCTGCAGTTGTTGTTTTACCTGACCCTTGCAAACCCACCAACATTATAATTGTTGGAGGATTAGGTGTGAAGTTAATTTTACTTTCCTGTCCACCTAAAAGTTCTATTAGTTCATCTTTTACTATTTTTATTACTTGTTGACCTGGAGTTAAAGATTTTAGCACATCTTGGCCTAAAGCCTTCTCTTGTATTACTGCTATAAAATCTTTTACTATTTTATAGTTAACATCAGCCTCTAATAATGCTAATTTTACCTCTCTTAGCATATCTTTTAAATCTGATTCTGTAATTCTTGCTTTACCTCTTAATTTTCTTGTTATATCTTGAAGTTTTGAAGATAATCCCTCAAATGCCATCTTTAATCCTCCCATCTTATGTGTTATTTAGAAGTTTTTAAGATATTAAACTAAACAACTTAATTCTTTTCTTACATGATTTAAAATCTTTTCGATTTTCTTGTCTGAAGATGTGTCTTCTATTTTACTTAGTTCATTTAAAACTTCTTGTAATTTTTGTTCTTGTTCCATCATCTTTTTCATAAACAAAAGCTTTTCTTCTAGTTCGAAAAGTTTATTCTCCCCTTTCTTTATAATGTCTCTAACAGCTTGCCTTGTTATTTTATTGTTTTCAGCAATTTCAGAAAGTGATAGGTCATTATTATAATAGTCTGTTAAGACTTCAAGCTGTTTTTTAGTTAAAAGTTTGCCATATATTTCACATAGCATACTTACTTTAACGTTCTTCTCCATTTCCTACCATCCTTCCATAAGGCACAAAAAAATAATTTCTTAATTATTTTATTTACCTCTGCTTTTTTGTAATGCTATTATACTTTACACTATTTTTTCAATTTTGTCAAGTACTTTTGCATTACTTTTCGCTATTTTCTGTTATTTTGGCTTAATATTTTTACAAATTTAGTAAATCAAAGAAGGAATCCTAGAACACCTTCTTTTCGTTGCACAAAATGAACTTGCTAACAAATTTGCTAGCAAGTCCCTAATTTTTAATTACACTAACCTTTCAAATGCACCTTTAGCTCCCCAGATACAAGGCTTATTACACGTATAATCCGGGAATGTACATCTTGCGCCAGTTGCATACTGCAAAAGGTAGTTGTATACTCTTTCATCTGTTTCTTTTGTATTTCTTAAATATTCTTCTAATGTTCTCTTTGTCTGAAGTGCAGTTTCAAGCTGTGCACACCCGCATAAGCGTTCCTTGCATTTTTGTACAAAATCTTCTACTGAACCTCTTTCGTTAACAATAACTAACTTTCCCTGCGGGAAATTTTTAGAAAGACTTCTAATATCGTCTAACCACTTTTCCTCCAGTTCTGTTCCTCTAATGCAATAAGGCACATAATACTGATTGGAATACAAAGAATACTCATAAATCTCACACTTTGTTGTCCTGTGGCGCATTATTTGCGCATCTTGAGAAAACGTTGCTAAATAGTTACAACAATAGTTTTCTCCCCATTCTTCTTTTCTCCGCACCTTGGAAAATAAGGAAAGTTTTCTGTTTTTGGAATCCGGGTTAATTCCTTCCACTTTAAATCTAGAGTGGATATCCACAAATTCCTGTAAATACGGTTTAAGTAACTTATTAAACTCTGTATCTTCCTCTTTTTGAATGTAATCCTCCATAAAATGAAGAAGATAGCTAAACTGCTGGAAGGTAACCGAATAGCCCATGACCGTTGCCGGCGTAAATACACTAATTAAATAACGTGCATTCTCCTGGGCAAGCCTCTCTAATTGCCTTCCTTTGATGTCAGGATACAACTCATGTATACGAATTTTAAAAATTTCAATCCACTTCTCATACAGCTCTTTTTCGTCTTTTGAAGGTTTCATTTTAGTAAACCTTGCCGACTTCTCAGAAGTGTCGTATACCTTTTCGTTATTAAGAAACATAGCTAATATTTTCGGAATATCTTCGAATACAAAGTTATACCTCACATGTCCAAACACACTATGATGGTTAGACGCCATGTTTCCCATTGCTCTCTTCATTGTTTTTTCTTTAGGCTCGTTAAAAATCTCATCCACTGTATCAGGCATATAGCAAATACCCGCTTCTTTGCCTGAAAACTCAATTGCTTCCTCGATAGGAAGTTCATACCCTACCTTTGTTGATGCTATCACTCTTGACCGCATGCATTTCCCTCCTTTTAACATAATAATGTTATAAAAGTTACTAAAATTTACATGGTAAGTCTATCACAATCATTTTACTTTTACAAGCCAAATTCGACATTTTTCTTCATTTATTTTTATATGCTTGAGCTTTCCCAGTTTGGTACATATTCTTCTTCATGCTCTCCTAATTCTTGCATATATCCATTTTTGAAGTTTAACAAATAAAAATATTCCTGAACTTCATTATATTCTCTTCTAGTTAACTTTCTATTAATAAGTTCATCTTCCTTTGCCTTATATGTTGGAAAATATTGCGCCATAACATTAACATACACATTTTCATCAATATTATCTTTTATCCATTTTAAAATATGCTTTGTATTTAAAATATGGTTTGGAAGTACCAAATGTCTTATCATAACACCTTTTTGTATAATTCCATTTTCATCAAATTTCGGAGCTCCTACCTGATTAATCATTTCTTGTATTGCCTTTGTTGCAATTTCAAAATAATTATTTACATTAGAATATTTCTTTGACATTTCATTTGAAAAATATTTCAAATCTGGTAAATATACATCTATATAGCCGTTTCAAGTCTTGTAATGTTCCTACTGTTTCATATCCATTAGAATTGTATATAATAGGTATTTTTAAACCTTTTTCTTTTGCAATTTTTATTGCCTCTATAATTTGATAGGCATATGTTGTAGGTGTTACTAAATTTATATTATTTACACCTTTACTTTGCAAATTTATAAAAATATCAGCTAAATCTTCTATTTCAATCTCATATCCTTTTGACTGTTGACTTATTTCATAATTCTGACAAAATTTACAATTCATATTGCAATTAGAAAAAAATACTGTTCCAGAGCCATTTTTACCACTAATACATGGTTCTTCATACATGTGTACTGATGCAAGTGCTATTTTTATTTTATCATTACACTTACATCTTCCTATTTTTCCTTCTAATCTATTTACTTTACATTTATGCGGACATATTTCACATTTAATATATTGTTCTAAACTCATATTTTCATTTCCTTTTATTGTTAATATTTTCGCTTTATTTTATCATATTTTTAAAATTTAGTCTATTATTACGTTTCATTTTGTGATATTATAGTTAAATATAAGAGGTGATTTAAATTGGCAATAATTGAACATAAATTTACAGTTGGTTTAAAGGAGATAGATAAGAATCGTAAGATATCAAACGAATCTATTTTAGGCTTTTTTGAAGACATTGCAGGTTTTCATTCAGACAAGGCTGGATATGGAATTAATAATATAGATGAAACTCATTTAAGTTGGGTTTTATTACATTGGAAATTGCAAGTAATTGATAGACCAAATTATGGTGAAACTGTAACTATAAAAACTTGGTCAAGAAATCCATTCAAATTTTACTCTTATCGTGATTTTGAAATGTATGATGAAAAAGGCGATCTTAAAGCAATAGCCTCTTCTAAGTGGTCTTTAATTGATATTACTAAAGGTCTTTCAAAATTAGATGATGACATTATTTCAAAATACGAATCTGAAAATAAAAGTGTTTTCAATGAAATAGAACTTCCAAAACTTACAGAGCCTTCTGAAATTTTAAGTACTTTTAACTATACTGTGCCAAGGCAGGTAATTGATATTAACGAACACATGCATAATTTATATTATTTAGATTTAGCCTATGAAGCTCTACCTTATGATGTTTACAAAAATTGTACTTTTGATAATGTTGAAATAATGTATAAAAAAAGTGCAAAATTAGGAGATACATTAAAATGCACTTACTCTAAAATAAATGATGAACATTTTATTACTGTAAAAAGCTTTGATGAAAAAAAGCTACATGCTATTATAAAATTAAGCTAATATGCAAACAGAGAATATTTTTAATATTCTCTGTTTTTTTCTATACCATTAATTTTTGTTTATTATCTTCATATTCGTTGATAATGCTTTCAACTGCTTCAAACTCTTTGGTATTTGGCATTAATTGATTTTGGAAAAACATAACTGTATTTTCTAATAAAGAACATTTTCTTGCCACATACCCATCTTCCTTTTTATTTAATATAGTATATTTAGGCAACATATATTGTAGTTCTTTTATAAAATTTATTCCTACGCCTATAACAGGCAAATTTCTTTCTTTGCCAGGCCTTTTTGCATGTGATGCACTACCATTTCCACTTGCAATTTCTTCCACATATGTAGATTTAACTTGTAATTCAAAACAATGTGTTTTATTGTTTTTAAATTGAAATTTTATATGGTCTGCTATATAACCATTAGTCTTATTTTTGTGTTTTCTTGAATCTTTTATAACTTCCACATTCATTTTATCTAATAACTCTTGATTCGCTGAAAGTTTATCTACAAATTCTCTACTTAATTCTATTAAACTAGCATTACTATATTGCTTTTTTCTTTCTGGGTTAGTTTCATTATCTCTTTTTTGCAATAAGCTATTTAGAATTGCATTTTCTGTTTTAAAACCTTTAGGTATATTACTAATTACTATTTTCATTCCTCTTAAATCTTTTGCCCTTAAATAATCTTGTTCATCATATAAATTTTCTCTCTTCTCATCATCTTTAAGTAACATATCTATAGTTTCATATCTTAATAAATCATCTTCTATTCTACCTGTTTTCTGTGCTTTTGTCATTCCATATTCGTTTTCTAAATGTTTTAATATTTGTTTTTTATTTTCTAAATTGCTTTCTTCTACTTTATGTTTTAATATTCTAAGCAATGCTGTTTTTGTACTTCTACTTAATTTTGTTTCAATTACCGTATCAAAAAATTTATCTAAATTCATCTCATCTACATTTGAGTATATTAGTTGTTTTATAAATTCTATTACATCCTGTCCCAATTCCTTATGTTCATATACTCTTTCTATTAATAAATTTAAAAGTTCTTCTTTTTCAGAATCTTTTACTTCTCCTACTACAAATAATTTTGATATTCTTTCTATTTGTAAATTTTTAATTTTCCCAAATAAACTTTTTGGTGATTTTTCTCTAGCTTTTGGCAATTCTATTGTTACATCTGGATATAATTCTTTAAAATAATTTGCTATCATAACAAATGCTTTATTTGCATTATCCTCATATTCTTTATTTAATTTTAACATTAATTGTCTCTCATAAGATTCTTGTATAGAACTTTTTTGTACTTTATATTCTTCTCTTATATTAGACATCTGCACCCTTCCTTTTTTAAATAGTCTACTCTATATTGTATAACAAATTTTGTAAAAAGTCCAGATGTATTGCCAAAAATAATTAACATAATTTTCTTGTTATTTCGACATTTTTCTACTTATCTTTATAACAATTTGAGATTTCAGAAACTATAGAATTAAATATAGTATCACGAGAACCTACTGCTGTACAACCTGAAGAATAAGAATGTCCTCCCCCTTTTATTAACTTTCCTTCTAATACAAGTTTAGAACAAATTGTATTTAAATCAATCTTCTCATCAAATGTACGTAAAGAACCTCTAAACTCTCCCTTATTATTCTCAATTAATAAAATTAATGAAGAATATCCTACTGTTTGCTGAAGCTCTGCTATAATAGCCTTATGATTAAGCGTATTTAGACTTTTTTCTGAATCTAACAAATCTTTTTGCAATATATATGTACAAAAAATAGAATCATTTAAAGCATTAGAAAAGTATCCTCTATTTTTTGCAAGTTTTGCTAATTCTTTAGTTCTCTTACTTGCTGAAGATATTTTTGATGAAATATAATCTATATCTATTCCAGAGTTTTTTAATTCATTTATGATATTAATCGCCTCATCTGTTACGTTTAAAGTCAAATAAGATGTATCTGAAATTAATCCAGCAGCAATGCAAGTAAGAAATTCGGTGCTTGTACAACGTAACATTTTATAAATAATGCATGTGCAAGATGGAGCAGATGAATCAATAAATTTATGTGTTGTATTTATTAAAGTTTGCTCATGATGGTCAAAACAAATTGTTGTATTTGCACATTTTAGTACATCTGACTGTTCTATTCTATACATATTAGAACAATCAACAACAATAGCTACATCATAATTTCCTTTAGTAGGCGATTTTTTTAAATTTTCTATTCCTGGTAGGAACGAAAAATCGTCAAGAAATTCAGGAATAATTACATCAATATTACTAGATTTTTTTCCTATATTAACTAAATACCAAAACATTGCAAGTGAGCTAGCAATGGCATCTCCATCCGGTCTATTGTGAGTAACAATTGCAAATGTTTCTGCATTATTAAATACTTCATTTAAAACATCATTCATTTTAATTAATTTTTTCTCCTTTATATATTAAATTTCGTTCATAATAGCATACGTTAAATAATATTGTCAACAACTTTATATTTATTATAAAACAAACTAATAGACCAGCTTTGCTAGCCTATTAGCCTTGTAAATATTATTATTGGCAATTACAATTATTATTGTTGTCACACATTTTTTTAGAGCAATTAGACATATAGAACTTCTTTTCAGCTAATTTATCTTGTACTCCACGAAGTGCCTCTCCAAATCTTTGGAAGTGAACTATTTCTCTTTGACGTAAGAAACGAAGTGGATCTAATACATCTGGATCATCTCTACATAAATCTATTAATTTTTCATAAGTTGCTCTAGCTTTTTGCTCTGCTGCTAAATCTTCTTGTAAATTTGCAATTGGATTACCTTTGCAAGCTATATATGCTGCAGTCCATGGGGTTCCAGAAGCTGATACTGGGTATACATCTACACCATGATCTGTATAATAAGCACCTAATCCTGCTTTTTCTATTTCTTCAGGTCCAACACCTTCTGTTAATTGGTGTACTATTGAACCAACCATTTCCAAGTGAGCTAATTCGTTAGAACCAAAACCTTATCAAAAAAATTATTTGGAACTATTTTTAGATAAAATCTAATGGCTAGTTCCAAGC
>CANQDO010000012.1 GCA_947593355.1 uncultured Clostridia bacterium
ATTTAATGATATGTATAATAAAGTTGTTAATGAAAATGTATATAGCTATGATGAAAATATAGATATTACTTGTGTGAGAGAAGAAAGCGAAGAATATAAATATGAATAGGAAAATAGAGTTATGAAAATCAAATGTTTAATTTGTGGAGATATAATCGAATCAAAAAGTGTACATGATTTAGTATCATGTAAATGTGAAGCTTGTTATATTGATGGAGGAAGTTATTATGCTCATATAGGAGCAAAAGACTTTAGCAAAATAGTTAAGATTTTAGATGATGTGAAAGAAGTTAAGGGCAATAATTAATATAAAATAACAAAAGAGAAGCAAAATAATGGTAATTATATATTACATAATTATTTTGCTTTTTTGATAATAAAGGACAAGATTTTAGTAAACTACGAATAATATATACTATAATTTGCTTTGGAGGAAAATATAAAATGAACAAAAAATTAAATCAAATTGAGAGAATTATTATTGCAATACTATATATTATAATAATGTTAGTATTATTTAAATTTATGGGAAAAGACATAGGAAGAGTTCTAAATTTTAGTGAAGATTCTAGTATATGGTTTTACTCAGGAGCATTATTAATTGTTTTAGGAAATTATTTAACAGAACCATTTTTTTCAAAACCAACTGATACAATAGCTAATTCTATTTCTGTAATATTAGCCATACTAGCAATTAACAATAAAGAAATGTTTGTAGGGTATATGATTGTGTTAATTTTTTCAATAACAATGTTATTGCTAAGTATAGTCCTAATAGCAATTAAAGATACGCAGAGTAAAATAAAGGATATATTATTTTTTATAGTGCAGAAATTTGGAAGTGCAAAAATATTATTTTCGGGCATATATTTATTAGCAGCATATTCATATTTTGCAAATAATGAGTTAATGAAATATTTTATTATATCAATTGCGTTATGGATATGTTTAGTATTCTTTGATGTAATTGGTGTGCTTGTAATGACTACAAAGCGATTTTTAAAAATTGTTATTAACAAAAAAGATAATAGTATTATAGGAGAAGCAATTTCATCAAAGGATATAAGTATGTATGAAATTAGAATATATGGTAACAAAATAAAAAAATATATAAACGAATTAGTAAGTATATATATTGGAAATAATAATTTTTATATAGGAATAGTTATAAATCAAAAATCTACAATAGATAAAGAAATATTAGAAGTAAGAATTTTACAAAGTAATGGAAAAAATATAGTCACTACTTCAGATGATTTAGGATATTTGAAAGTAAATAATAATATTTTTGATAAAGAAAATGATACTAAATTAGTATATATAGAAAACATATCAAGCAGATTGAGAGAACAAATTGAAAAAAATGAATTATTTGAGTGCAAGGATAATTTGATAGGATATGTTAGTAATGAATCAAATATAAATGTTATAAAATTTAAGATTATAAATGAAGATAAAATAAAAATAAAAGAAGGAATGATAGTACAAACTTATATTCAAGGAAAGAAAACACTATATCAAATAGTTGATGGTATTACAAAAACGGACGATATTGAGCATAGTAACACTTCTTATAAAATAGGAATAGCAAGAAAGTTAGGACAGTATGACTATGAAAACAAAGAATTGAAAACAATTAATTGGGTACCAAACACGTTTGAGCCTATATATGTTTGTGAATATGGAAAAATAGATGAAAAAAAGATTTCAAATGAATGTATAGGAAAATTACCAAATACAGATATGGGAATTCCACTACTAGACATTGATTCACTTGTTACACATAACACGGCAATACTCGGAATATTGGGAATAGGAAAGTCATGCCTTGCATATGAAATTATAAAGAAAGTTACAGACAAAAATATCAAAGCTATTTGTATAGATATTACTAATCAATACTGTTCCGAAAAAGGACTATTTTATTATTTAGATGAGAATGAAATACAGAATCAAATTAAAGATGAATATTTAGAAGCATTAAATTCTAGAGCAGAAAGAACAGGAGGATCAGAAAAACCATCAGAATGGGGAAATAAGGACATATATATAAAATTTATAAATACGATTATAAAAGAATTTATTAATAGTGATAAAAAAATATTGGTAATAAATCCAGATTTACATATAGTAAAGAAACCATTAACACAATTTAAAATATCAGAGTTGGTTGAAATAACTTTGGTTGAAAAAGTTAGGATAATATCAGAAGAATTATTAAAAATAGCAATGGAAAAAGGAATGTCAGATAAAGCTAGATATTTAATCGTATATGAAGAAGCACATTCTCTTATACCAGAATGGAATTCAGCATCTAATACTAGTGACCAAATGGCAAGCAACGGAACAGCAAAAGTTATAATGCAGGGAAGAAAATATGGATTAGGATGCTTAGCTATTACTCAAAGAACAGCAAACATAAGTAAAAGCATATTAAATCAATGTAATACAATTTTTGCGTTAAGAATATTTGATGATACGGGAAAAAATTTCTTAGAAAATTATATTGGAATGGATTATGCTAGTGTATTGCCAACATTAGAAGAGAGACATGTAGTTGCAGTTGGAAAAGCATTAAAATTGAAACAACCTATTATTTTACAATTAAATAGTAGAGAAAATTTTAAAATAAATGAAAGTGCAAATAATATAGAAAAAGGCGAGAATTAACTCGCCTTGAAAATTTACTCTTCAAAACATCCACCAATCAACTGCACTCCATCACAAAACCCATTCCTATAGTACTTTTCATTCCAATAAATAAGATAATCCATAAAATTTTTATCAAGTTCATCTAGTTGTTTTTGAACATATTTCTTATTCTGTTCAGGAACATTTCTCAAGATTTTTTCGGATATTTCATCAAAACATATGCAATATTTTTTATCTTGAGGAGACATCTCACAAAAAGTAGTTTCCTCTCTAAAATCTAACCAATCTTTCAAAATATCATCATTAACTTCTCTTAAATTACTCATAAAATAACCTCCATAAAATTAAAATTTTGTTAAATAAAAATTTGCTACAAGAGTTACAAATCCACGAACATCCGTGTACTATCACTTGGGAAAAAGTTGGGAAAAAACTTCTCAAAAAATGCCCTAAAAATGCACAAATGTTCTATAAGTAAAAACTCTTGTAAGTATTAAAATACCAACAAAAACTCTAATTTTCTTAAAAGGTCAAAAAGCCGTAAACCATCGCTCATAACCCGAAGGTACATATCCCAACACATTATCTAAAGTCAGATTTATCGAAGAAATGAAGATGTTTTAAATTTTTTCATTTGTACAAAAGTAAAAGAAATTTATGAAACTAAAAAATCAATATAAAAATAAAATTCAATTAATGTTATATTAAAGTGTAAAATATGCTTTAAATTTATAGTATTAGAAGGTTTATTTTTTGAGAAAAAAATGGTATAATATGGAAAAAATTGAATCAGGTGAATCTAAATGATACAAAATAAATCCAGCTTAATTTATAGTTTAAACAATTCTATAAATAATTTAGAAGGAATAGTAAAAGAGTCTATAAACATAAATATTCCAAAGTATAAAGAAGTGTATAATAGTTTGGGAACAGCTCTACTTTGGATTGGATCTTGCTTAGATTGATTAGATGAAATACATACAATATACACAGAAATAGAAAGGAAGTATGTTCAAGCCTTTAAAGGTGCTTATAATGTACAAAAGCATGGAGTTGACTTAGTTGGATTTACTGGTTTTATAAGTGGAAATCGTTTCCCAATTAGGTTTCCTATGAGATTTGGAAATGGAAATACTATTTTAAAGAATTAGATGAAAATATAATAAAAAACAAGAATCAGATAATTAAATATAACGAAATCTTGAAGAATAAAGACATAATTGAAGTAGTTAATATAATAAAAAATATTATAAAAATATAAAACAAGAAAATATATAATAAAAAGGAGAATATTATGGCATTTAATAATTTTATGAATATGGAAAGATTAACATTAGAAATAATTAATGACCACATATTAAATATGACTGATGACAACTATGAAATTGGAACATTTTTAAGCATAGACGAATTAACAAATAATATGAAAAATGGTTTTGTTATAATAACACAACTAAGTTGTTTTATAGAAAGTTTTTTTAATACTATTATTAATTCTTGCATGAATTATAATGGCGAGTCTTTGCTAAAATGCAATATAGAGGAAAAAATTGATTTGATTTTTTTATACTATGAAAAAGATTGGAGTAATATTAAAGGGCAAAATCCTTGGTCAGTATATAAAAAAACAACAAAAGTTAGAAATGAAATGATTCATTTTAAAAGAACATATATAGGAGATGGGGCTGGAATACCTGACTTCGAAATTGGAGGACAAAAAGTTTCTCAATTTTTTACTAAAAGCAATATGTTATTATTAATGAAAGAACATATTAAATTAGTGAAACTGATTGCAAATACTCTTGAACTATCAATATATGAAGAAGGTAGCATATTTGAATGTGATGGAAGAGATAATTTAGTAAACTATGTGTATGATAAAAAAATAATAGATATAGACGAATCAAGATTTGAATCGAATAACCAAAATAAGCAGTAGCATATAAAATCTCGTTCGTTTTATTTTATTTTTACAGTATTATAACAAAGTGGCAGTATATAATATGTATAAGTTTTTATCAAATAATGTTAAAATACGTCATATATTATGCTATAATTATGGAAAGTAAAATTTTAAGGAGGAAAATAATATGGCTGAATTATGGGATATATATGATATTAATAAAAAGAAAATAGGGAGAACAGCTGAAAGAGATGTATATCAATTCAAAGAGGGAGAGTATCATATTATAGTAACAGGAATTATAATTAATTCTAAAAATGAAATTTTAATAAGTAAAAGAGCAGAACACAAAAAATTTGGACTAATGTGGGAATGTAACGGTGGTTCAGTTTTAGCTGGAGAAACAAGTTTAGAAGGAATTATTAGAGAGTTAAAGGAAGAATTAGGAATTGAATTTTCAAAGAAAGAAGCAATATTCTTAAAAGAAACACGAAGAGATAAACTACCACCTGATTTTAAAGATTTATGGCTATTTAGAAGAGATATAGATTTAAAAGATATAGTTTTTCAAGATGGAGAGTCTGTTGATGCAAAATGGGTTACAATAGGGGAATTTATAAAAATGTAT
The DNA here is from genome assembly GCA_947593355.1 of uncultured Clostridia bacterium. Classification (GTDB taxonomy): domain Bacteria; phylum Bacillota; class Clostridia; order TANB77; family CAG-508; genus UMGS1663. Next base: position 5,184 of record CANQDO010000012.1, read on the forward strand.
GAAAACAAACAAATTATACCAACTATGGATTTTGGAATGAATGAGTATAATAAGGCATTATCGTTAAAACAAAGAGAATCATATAACTATATTGGAAATATAGTTACAGTAAAAATGGATAGGCCTCTAGGTAGCAAACATCCTAAGTATGGATTTATATATCCAGTAAATTATGGTTTTGTTCCTAATACAATTAGTGGAGATAAAGAAGAGTTAGATTGCTATGTTTTAGGAATTAATAAACCTATACAAACTTTTGAAGGAAAGTGTATAGCTGTAATACATAGAAACAATGATAATGATGATAAATTAATTGTTGTACCAGAAGAAAAAAATTACACAGATGAAGAAATAAAGAAGCTAACATATTTTCAAGAACAATATTTTGAAAGTGAAATTATAAGATAAATAATTTTAGAAAAGTAAAAAATGTTAATTAAGCAATTATTTGGGGAAAAATTATGACTATTTTCAAAGATGCTTATAAGATTGTAATGGAAAAATAGTTAAAAGAAATCCAAATTTTAGATTTTTTGCAACAATGAATTTGGGTTATTTTGGAACGAAAGAATTAAATCAAGCGCTATATAGTAGGTTTAATACAATTATAGAAATAGCCTCATTGCCAGATGGAGCAATCAAAAAAATGTTGATAACAAGAGTTCCTGAATGTAAAGAATATGTTACTAAAATTTTAGGAGTATATCACAAGCTAAAAAATAAGATTGAAGCAGAAGAATTGGATGTAGTAATTTCTCCTAGAAATTTAGAAAATTGGGCTAGACAGGCAAAATATGAAGGTTACCTAAAAGCAGCGAAAAAAACAATTATACCTATTGCTAAATGTGATAGAACACTTGAAAATGTGATTAGAAGTTTTTTATTGTTATATAAATGGGATTAGTATAAAGGGGGGCAAAATTTTTCATGAATAAAGAGAATAGAGAAGTTTTCAAACTGAAGAAAATAGAAAAATAGAAGAAAATAGAAAAATAGAAGAAAATTTTGCCTCAATGCTTTCTGAAAATTAGAATTTGCGTTTATTTTTTATAAATGAAAAAGAAGCGTATACAGATGGAAAAAATATAGTTGTAGATCCCGCAAGTGATGAACTTTTTTCAACAAAAGATACTAATAATGTGGCAAAGAAAATTGAAAAGGATGGAATAAATATAATTGGTGTTGCATTAGAAAAATCAGAAGGAGAAACTGAATGTTACGAAACTTTAAAGGAAATATATGATAGGGTAGTGGATGTTAAGGATATGAAACATTTGACAACACAGCTATTAAACTTAATATCTAAATTATTTATGTAGTCTCATAAAAGAATAAAAATACAAAAAGTGGAAATAATGACATCAAGAGGCGAATATACAATGGAAAAAGAAAATAAAAGAAAATATAAAAAGAAAAATGATTTTAATATCAAAATAATATTTAATGAAAAAGGAGAAAAACTAGAAAGTACCATAGAAAGAGCATTTGCTAATTATTGTATTAGAAAAATAAGACCAACTTAATAGAATTTTATATAGTTCACATAGCAAAATTAGAGATAATATGATATAATCCTTACTAAGAGTATCAATATTATCTCAATTTTTATAGCACAAAAAGGAGGGAAAAGTTTGGGCTATACAATAATGAATAATATTGAATATAAAGTAGGCATATATATTAGACTTTCAAAAGAAGATGAAGAAAAAGGCAAATATCAAGAAAGTGAAAGTATTGGAAATCAAAGGACATTGTTAATGCAATATATTAAAGAAAATAAGTTGAATTTTGTAGCAGAGTATGTTGATGATGGGGTAAGTGGTACAAGCTTTGATAGACCGGCATTTAATAGAATGATTGATGACATAGAAATGCGGAAAAATTAATATGGTAGTTACTAAAGATTTGTCAAGACTTGGCAGAAATTATGTGCAATCCGGGCTTTATATTGAAACTTATTTTCCAGAACATGAAGTAAGATTTGTTGCAATTCTAGACAATATTGATACGGCATATGATACATCAAACAATGATATTGCACCATTTAAGTCAATATTAAATGAGATGTATGCAAAAGATACTTCAAAGAAAATAAATAGCGTACTGCAATCAAAAAGAAGTCTTGGTCAGTATTTAGGAACAGCACCATATGGCTATAAAAAAGATCCACAAAACAAGTATCATTTGATAATTGATGAAGAAGCATCAAATGTTGTAAAACTAATATATGAAAAGTATTTAGCAGGTTTTGGTACAATGCAAATAGCAGATTACTTAAGTAAAAATAAAATTCCAATTCCTTCAGATTATAATAAGAAAAAAAGAGGGGTAAAATCCATAAATTATGGACTATGGCAACAGTCAACAGTAAGGTTTATTCTTTCTAATGAAATTTACACGGGTACAGTTATACAGGGAAAAAGAAAGAAGGTTAGTTTTAAATCTAAAAAATTTATTAATCTTCCAGAAGAGGATTGGATAAAAGTAGAGAATATGCATGAAGCTATTATAAGCAAGGAAGATTTTGAAAGAGCTAAAAGAATAATAAATGCAACAAAAGGGTCAAGGGTAGTACAAAATGACTATTTGTTTAAAGGTTTACTTCGTTGTTATGACTGTAAAGGCTATATTGGAATTAGAAGTGCAGATAAAAATGGTAATATTTATGGTAGATGCCAAAGATATGGAAGATTTGGAAAGTTTGATGTGTGCTCTCCACATAATTTTAATTATCAAGTTTTTGAAGAGCAAATGCTTGAAGTTTTAAGGCAAATTTGTAAAAAGTATACAAATAGAAAAAAATTACAACAAATTGCGAAAAGCACCGAAACGGAGCAGTCAAAAGAATTTAATATAAAAAATCAATTACAAGCTTGTAAACAATCAATTGAAAGCGAAACTAAAAAACTTGATTTAATGTATGATGACAGGCTGGCAGGTATTATTTCTATTGATGAGTATATTAAAAATGCAAATAGAATAAAGGAATTGATTAAGAGTTATGAGGAAAATATAAAGGCATTGGAAAAAGAATTAAGTGGGGAAAAGTGCAAAGATGATACTGATGATAAATTAGATAATCTTATTACGGAGTTTCTTAATATGGAAAATCCAACAAAAGAAATAATTAGAGAGTTTATAGAAAAAATAGAAATTCATTCAGATAAGCAAGTGGATATATACTTTAATTTTAAGCCACTTCAAGAGATGGATTTAAATAAATTTGTGTGTGCTAAAAAGAAATATGAGAATAAAATTGCTTAACAGTAGTAAAAATGATCATAACAACAATACACACATGCTGCCATTTGGGCAATTATTGCAGAAGCAAAATTAGGCTTTGGAGATAAAGCTGTTGAATTATTTAGAATGATTAACCCAATAGAACATTCAAGAACAAGAGAAGCGGCAAATAAATATAAAGTTGAACCATATGTTATAGCTGCAGATATTTATGGATATTCAAATTTAGCAGGTAGAGGCGGTTGGACATGGTATACTGGTTCAAGTAGTTGGATGCAAATAGCGGGTATTGAATATATATTAGGATTAAAAATTAAGAATAAAATTTTAAAATTGCAACCGTGTATTCCAAAAGCATGGAAGGAGTATTTTATAAGATATAGATATGCAAATACTGTTTATAATATAACAGTAAAAAGAACTACTAATAATGAATTGCTAAATGAAGATGTGAAAAAATTCATTGTTAATGGAAAAGAAATAGAAGATAAACAATTATTACTTGAAGAAAATGGTGGAATTGTTGAAATAGAAGTGCTTATTTAAAAAAATAGCGCCCTAAATGTTAGATTTAGTAACTTAGCATTTGGGACGCTTTTTAATTTAACTTTAAAAATTACAGTATGTTGCAAATGCAGTATATTAAAAATTGCTGTATGTTACAAATGTAGTATATTAAAATTGCAGCATATTAAAATTGTAGCATATTAAAAATTTATATAAATTTTTAACTTCTTATGAATTTCCCTTTAAAATATTTTCTATTTCCTCATGCCTTTTAATTTTTTGAGTAGTTGTTTTTATTAAAGGAACGTCTGTAACAGTTATTTCTCTAATATATTTATATGCTGGCATTAGTTTATTTATATTGTTTCTAATATCTTGCCAAATAATTTCATGATATGCATTTTCTTTATTTTGAGCATTTTGTATATCTTTATTATCTTGCAGTTCATCATTTTTCGCATTTTCAACGTCTTTTGCATTTTCAGCTTTTTTGGTATTTTCAGAATCCTTGTCATTGCGAACATTTTCATCATCTTGCATATTTTTATACATTTCTTCCATAATATCTTTATTATAAACAATTTTAGCACATAAGCTTAAATCTCTATCATTAACATTTGGCTTTCCATACACAATACTTTCTACTACATAAGGAAGCTTGTTTATAAGAATTTCTAATTCTTCAGGGTAAATGTTTTTACCGTTTTTCAATACTATAACATCTTTTTTTCTACCAGTTATAAAAAGAAATCCATCTTTATCTATATAACCTAAATCGCCGGTGTAGAACCATCCATCTTTTAAAACTTCATTGGTGGCTTCAGGGTTATCATAATAACCTAACATTACAGTTGGACCTTTTACTTTTATTTCTCCAATGCCATCTTCATTTGGTGAATCTATTTCTACCTCTAAACCAGGTAGGGCAAAGCCAACAGATCCAAGTTTTTTGTATTTGTCGTTTTCACCTGCAAGTACAGGTGAAGTTTCTGTAAGACCATATCCTTGAAGTAAGTTTATTCCTAAATTTAGAAAACCTTGAATAGCTTCTTTGCTCATAGGTGCACCACCAGCTATTAAAATGTGTAGGTTTGGTGCAAAGTTATCTAAAATTTGTTTAAATACTTTTCTTCTGATGTCAATTCCAAATTTAAGTAAAAAGTTACATATTGAAGACATGATTTTTACTAATTTTGTTTTTCCTTGCTCCTCTATTGCTTTACAAATTTTTTTGTACATTATTTCAAGCATAAGAGGTACACATACAAAACCGGTTATATTATATTCTTTTAAATTTGTTGCTACATGCCTAATACCATCACAAAATGCTATTGTTATTCCACAATATGTACCATATAGGAATGTACAACTTGACTCAAATGTGTGATGCAAAGGTAGGAAAGATAAAAATGTATCTTCCTTTGTAACTTTAGCCATTTGAGAAAGGGCATAGATGTCTGCACAAATATTTGCTTGTGATAATGCTACTGCTTTAGAAATGGCAGTAGTGCCAGATGTAAATAACATTATAGCCATTTTGTTATTATCAATAACTACTTCTTTATATTTTGTATCGTTGTTATTTAAAAGCTTTGCACCATTATCAATTAAGTCTGAATAATATAAGCAAAAATCTTCATCAAGCTTGTCCATACAAATAAAGTGCTTTAAGCTTGTAGAAGCATCATTACTTAATTTTTTAAACGTAGAAACATATTCTTTATCAAAAATAACGGCTGTTGCTTCACTTCTTTTAATTAAACCTTCAATTTCATTTTCAGGTAAGGCTTTATCTAAAGGAACAACTACAATATTTGAAGTTGTTATTGCTAAATAACTAACGCACCATTCATAACGGTTTGGCGCAATTATTGCAACCCTTTTTTCAGTTAAGCCAAGGTCGATTAAAGATGTAGCAAGTTTTTCTATGTCTGAAACAAATTGAGCATAAGTAATTTCTATATAGTTAGTTGATTTTGGCTCTAACTTATATTTAAATGCTAACTTTTCAGAATATAGCTCTTTATACCTCTCTATTAATTCTCTAAAATTATGTATTTCCACGTTGTCATATAATTTTCTTCTTTTATCCATAATAAAATCTAATTCCTTTCATATTTTAGCCATTTCTTCATGTCTTTTTATTTTTTGAGTAGTTGTTTTTATTAAAGGCTCTGTAGTAATTGTTATATTTTTTATGTATTTATATGTTGGAATTTTTTCATTTACATTTTTTACTTCATTTCTTAAAATTTCATATATTTCGGCTTCGGTTTTTCCTTTTAATTCTTCATTTTCTTTTGAATATACTAATTTAGCTGAAATTTTTCCATCTTCTTCGTTAGATAAATAAACAAAACTTTCTTCAATAAGTGTAGATTCGTTTAATAAGCTTTCTATTTCTTGAGGGAAAATCTTTTTACCATTTTTTAAAACAATCATATCTTTTATACGACCTGTTACAAAAAGATATCCATCTTTATCTATGTATCCTAAATCTCCTGTATGGAAGTATCCATCTACTAAAACCTCATTTGTCTTTTCTTCATTGTTGTAGTATCCAAGCATAACATTTGGACCTTTTACAGTAATTTCTCCAACTCCATTTTCGTCAGGGTTAAATATTTTTACTTCTTGATTGAATAGTACATGACCACAACTTCCAGGCCTTCTATATTTATCGTTTTCAGAAGATATAACTGGAGAAGTTTCTGTAAGTCCATAACCTTGTATCATTGTAATACCAATAGATTCAAAGAATTTTATAATTTTGGCATCAATAGAAGCTGAACCGAAAATTACAATTCTAAATTTTCCACCTAAATTATCTAAAACAGACTTGAAAAATTTCCTTCTAAAGTCGATATGGAATATGCGTAAAAAGTTAGAAAAGGACATAAGTATTTTAAAAGGAATAGTTAGCCCCTTGCTTTTTATTGTTTTATTTATTTGTCTATACATAACTTCAAGAAGTGCTGGTACGCAAACTAAACCAGATATTCCATATTCATTCATGTTCTTAGGAATATGTTTTAAGCCATCACAATAACAAATAGTATACCCTACAAAGAAGCAATATAGGTAGGTTGCGGTACATTCTAATGTGTGATGTAGTGGTAGAAAAGATAAAACTTTATCTCCATCTTCATATTTTATTAAAGTAGTCATTGCACAGAAATTAGAGCATATATTTCTTTGAGAAAGCATTACGGCTTTAGACATTCCAGTTGTTCCAGAAGTAAATAAAAGTATAGACATTTTATCACTATCTATTTTTACATTTTCAAAGGAAGTGTCGCCATTTTCACGTAATTTTTTGCCTTCTGCTATTAATGCATGAAGAGATAATATATCATCTTCATTTTTTTCTGTATCCATGCAAATGTAATATTTTAAATTTGTATTATTTCTACTTTTTATACTTTTAAATATATCTATAAATTTTCCGTCAAAAATAACAGCTTCAGATTCACTTCTGATAAGAGAATCTTCAATTTCATTTTCTGGTAGCATATAATCTAAAGGAACACATACCATGTTTCCATTATTTATAGCTTGATAACTTGTTGGCCATTCATATTTATTATGACCAATTAATGCTACTCTTTTTTCTTCTAACCCCATATTTAAAAGCTTTGTACATAAATTTCTTACATCTTCGTAGTGTTCTCTAAAAGTTACATTTATATACTCTGGCTCTTTAGCAGTAGGGTCTTTTTTATAGCTAAATGCTACTCTATCTGGAAAATTCTTTATTGTGCTATCCATTAATTCTCTGTAATTATCAACAAAAGAGCCTGGATAAAGTCTATTTGGCTCTGATTTAAATTCTTTACTCATTAATAATTCCCCCTGCACATATTCTATATGAAAATGGGAAATAAATCAATAGAATTGACTATTTATACTAAAAATTGTATAATAAACATTGTTATATAGCAAAATATGAATATATTATTTATTTAGTAACTCTTAAGCTACATAATAGCTTGTTAAAAAATTTTATAAATAAAATTTTTTACAATCTATAATTTGCTGGTTCCCACAAAATGTTACTAAATAAATAATATATTCATATTTTGCCAAATTATTAGTTGTATCAGAATTGAAAGGAATGAAATAAATGAAAGTAGGATTTGTATCACTTGGTTGTAGCAAAAATTTAGTAGATACTGAAATGGCAATAGGTTTATTTAAAAGTAATAATTATGAAATAGTAAATAATCCAAAAGAAGCAGAAATAATAGTAATTAATACATGTGGATTTATAGAATCTGCAAAACAAGAAGCTATAAATACTATTTTAGAAATGGCAGAGTACAAAAAGGGAAAATGTAAATATTTAATAGCAATGGGTTGCATGGTGCAAAGGTATAAAGATGATTTGCAAAAGGCTCTTCCAGAGGTAGATTTGTGGATTAAATATGATTCTTATGATACTTTTTGGAATCAAATAGAAAATTTTATGGAAGAAAAAGAGCATACTGAAAATACATCAAAAAACAATGAAATGAATTTTTTAGATAGAGTTATTTCAACAGGAAAAAATTATGCTTATTTACGAATAGCAGAAGGGTGTAGCAATAAATGTACTTATTGTGCAATACCATATATTAGAGGACCATTTGTTAGTAGAAAAATAGAAGATATTTTAAAGGAAGCTCAAAAGCTTGCAAATGAAGGCTATAGTGAGTTAATTTTAATTGCACAAGATACAACTAAATATGGTATTGATATATATGGAGAACCTAAATTAGCAGAATTATTAAACAAATTGTGTGAAATAGATAAAATAAAGTGGATTAGATTTTTATATGCATATCCAGAAACCATTACAGATGAGCTTATTAAAGTGGTAAAAGAAAATGATAAAATATGTAAATATTTTGATATTCCAATTCAACATATTTCAAATTCAGTTTTAAAAAGAATGAATAGAAAAAGTAATGGGGAGAGTATAAGGAAACTTATACAAAAATTAAGAAAAGAAATTCCTGAAGTAGTAATTAGAACTACTGTGATGGTAGGTTTCCCTGGAGAAACCAAAGAAGATTTTGAAGAATTATATGAATTTATAAAATGGGCTAAATTTGATAAAATGGGTGCATTTACATATTCTAAAGAAGATGGTACGCCTGCAGAAAAATTAAAAGAACAGGTTCATCATAATACAAAGAAAAGCAGATATAATAAAATAATGGAACTTCAACAAGAAATATCTAGAGAAAATTTGAAAAGATTTATAGGAAAAGAATTGGAAGTTTTAGTTGAGGCAATGACTTTTGATGGTAAATATTATGTGGCAAGAAGTTATATGGACGTTCCAGATATTGATGGTTTTGTATATATAAAAGCAGATGAAAAAAGTTTAATTAATAAATATGTTAAATGTAAAATTGTAGATGTAAAAGATTATGATTTAATAGGGATAATGTAAAAAAGAATCTGAATTTTTGTTATCAAGAATTCAGATTCTTTTTATATTAATAAAAATATTTTGCAAAGGTTAAGGTTTTATCTTCCACCCATTCCGGCCGCCTCCTCCGCCGAAGCCACCACCTCCAGAGAAGCCACCTCCGGCACCACTTCCTGAAGAGTAGCAAACTTGTGAAACAGAAGTATTAATGCTAGATATCAAACTTGAGTTAGTATCATTATAATACATCCAACATAAATATGTATAACCATGTGAAGCCATATAATTATAGTCAGTAATTTGTGGATATATAGTTTTTAATTGTTTTAATACTTTTTCTGCTATGCCAAAAGTTGTTGCATATACTAAGTATTTCTCCCACAAAATAAGATCTGGAACTTCTTTTTCTTTTAATAAAGAAAAGTCCTCCATATAGTTTTTTAAGCCAACCCAAAGCTCTCGTTCATCCACACCTTTTTGAGTTAAGGTTCTGTATTTCTTAGATATTTTACCAGCATAAATTGCTAAAATTATTAAAGGAATAAAACATGCAAAAAGTGGGATTATTCCCAAAATTGCAAATGCTACAAACAATGCACTTTTATTAGACCATTTTTTTTGCATATCAGCTAAATCTTTATTGTAGTTTCCTAAAGCTATTTCAATATTTTCTGTTTCGGTATTAATTTTCTCACATTTATCTGTAAATATAGATGAATGGCTTTGATAATACTTTTTGAAATCTTTTAATTTTATAGAAGAAGCTTGTTTACTTTTAGCTGCATCTATTAATAAATCATATATTATTTTTTCGTCAATTGGTAATTGTACATTTTCACAATTATTTAAAATAATTGTTATGTCCTTCTTATTTTCAGGAGATATATCAAATGATATATACTTTTTAATGCATAAATCTAATAATGTAGCTGACATTACTTTAGGAATATTGTTATTTAAACCAGAACTATTAAAGTAATATAAAAATGCTGCTTGTGCAGGTGTAGAGTCTTTGTTTGGAATATCTCTAAAATATTTTTGAGGATTAGTAGGAACAAGTGTGGTAAAGCTTTTAAGTATTTTTCTATATTGAAATATTTTAACTATAATGAATATTATTCCTGCAAAATTTATTAATATAAGGAAATAACCTAGAATAGTGTCTCTTATTCTTTTATTATTTGCTTCATTTGCCCAATTTTGTTCTTCTTCTAATATTGAGTTTAATTTATTTTGGTTAGATGTATTTTCATTAGAAAAAAATACATCAGTTGGAGTAACTACTCTAGTTTCTAACATTGTATTTTCTTCCAAATCTTCTACTTCAAATACAATTTCATTATTAGAATGTTTAAATATAGTTCCATTTAAAGGACCATGCGCCCATACTCTAATATCATCTATGTCTATATTAGAATAGGGTAAAGTAATTGTTCCTGTAACTTTGTCTGCAGGAATTTCGGAGCTTTCATCTAAAAATTTCCAATAAAATTCGGAACAGTCATTATAGTTTTTAATAGCGTCTATAATTGTATAGCTAATTTCAAATATTCTAGTTGCTCTATCTTCATCTACACCCCAAGCTATTTCAAACTTTCCATCTGGATTTATAAGTGCATAGTAATTTCCTTTGTTAACGTGATATTGCCAAAAATCTTGTCTAATGAAATTTTTTCTATTTCCAGGGGTTGTTTCAACAACGGAAATGTCAGTAATAGAAGTATATTTGGTCGAATCTATTATAAAGTTTTTAAATAAAGTGTTTGTATCTCTTATATCAATTACCCAAGTTTCTTTAACATTTGCACTTCCATCTGTATTAAGATATACATTATAATTTAATGATTCCAAATTTAAACTTCCTGCAAAGCTTTTAGAGTTAAATAGAATAATTAATAAGAATGCAAAGATAAAAATAAAAATTAATTTTTTGTATTTCATAAGATATGGTCAGCCCCTTTCTTATACATATTTTACATGATAAATTTAATAAATACAATACTATATGCTAGTAACGAAAAAATATTATTTGAAATATAATGTAGTAAGATGTAGAAATGCATCTAAAATTATAATTAAATATCTATAAGAAACTTGAGAGGAATGAAATAAATGACATTAAATGAAGTGGAATTAAATAGAGAAGTTAAAGTTAAATGTGTAAATTGTGATGAAAATATAAAGAGGAGAATTTTGGATTTGGGAATAATAGAGGGAACAAAAATAAAGCCAGTTTTAAAAAGTCCGCTTGGAGATCCAACTGCTTATGAAGTTAGAGGAACTTTAATTTCACTACGAAAAGAAGATAGCAAAAATATATTAACTAATGCGTGATATAAGAATATAATATATTAATTTGGAGAGTGATGTTATGGGACTTACGCTTGGCTCTACTGGTCAGAAATTGTTAAATAATGATGTAGAGTCTTTAAAAAATAGTTGTGATTATACAATAGCAATTAGCCGGAAACCCGAATGTAGGGAAGTCTACAATTTTTAACGGACTTACTCGGAATGAATCAGCATACAGGAAATTGGCCAGGAAAAACAGTAGAAAATAGTAGTGGAGTTTGTAAATATAAAGATAAAAACTACTTATTAGTAGATATTCCGGGAACATATTCTATTATGTCGAATTCAGAAGAAGAGGAAATTGCAAGGGATTATATCTGTTTTGGAAACCCTGATGCTACTGTTGTAATACTGGATGCAACATGTTTAGAGAGAAATTTAAATTTAGTGTATCAAATAATGGAAATTACACCTAATATTGTAGTATGTGTTAATTTATTAGATGAAGCAAAGAAGAAAGGAATACATATAAATTTAGACGTATTAGAAAAAGAATTAGGTGTACCAGTAGTAGGCACTATTGCAAGAAAGAAAAAAACATTAAACAGGTTAATGCAAAAAGTAGAGGATGTATTAGAAGGAAAAATTAATACTAATTTAAAAAGAGTAAAATATATACCAATTATAGAAGATTGCATTCAAATGCTAACTTGTGAAGTTGAAAAAATTTTACCTCAAAGTAAGCAATATTTGCTAAGGTGGATTTGTTTAAAATTAATAGATGGGGAAGAGAAAATATTAGAATCTATACAAAAGAATTTAAATATAAGTTTCAACAATGAAAAGTTAGATGCAAAATTGGAAGAGGTTTATGAACTTTTAGAAAAAAATGATATAAAAAAAGAAGATATAAAAAATAAAATGGTTGCAAGTATAGTTATAAGAGCTGAAGGAGTCTGCATAGATGCAGTTGAGTTTAGCCAAAGCAAAAAACAAAATAGAGATAGGAAAATAGATAAAATATTAACTTCCAAAATTTGGGGAATTCCTATCATGATTGCTTTTTTAGGAATAATACTGTGGATTACAATAGTTGGAGCAAATTATCCATCTATGCTACTTTCAGATTTATTTGGATGGGCAAAAGGTTTTTTAGTAGAAGGCTTAAATGCAATTTACGCACCAACATGGCTAACTAGCATACTTATAGATGGGGTATATAGCACGGTTACATGGATTATATCTGTAATGTTACCACCAATGGCAATATTCTTCCCAATGTTTACTCTGTTAGAGGATTTAGGAGTATTGCCCAGAATTGCATTTAATTTAGATAAATGTTTTAGAAAAGCTTGTAGTTCACGGGAAACAAGCACTTACCATGTGCATGGTAGTGACAATGTGGTTAATTATACATTTAAAATTATTTCCATATTGTCTTTAATAATAATTCTATCTAAAAGCTTATCTATGTAGTCATCTAAATTATCACTATTTAGTTCATGTAGTATATCGCTTTCTAATTTTTCTTTGTTATTAAAATTTTGTACCTCTAATTGATTTAATTTTGACTTTAAATCGTCGATTTGTTTATTAATAATAAATTCTTTTTGTTTTAAATCTTCTTTGCTTAAAAGTCCATCTAATGCAAAATCTAGCAATCGGTCTTTTTTTAATAATGTTTTATTTAATTCATTTTGCAATTTTAGCCTGTCACTTTTATGCAATTCAGCATTTGAAGCTTCTTCATAAAGTTTAAGTAAATCTTCTACAATTAATTTTTCATAGATTTTATAAGAATTGAATTTTCCTGCTAAAATGTTATATATATCTTTTTCATAAACAATGGGGCAGGAGCAAGTCTTTTTACCAGTATCATGGTAGTTTTTGCAAACCCAGCAGACTTCATCTTTTTTATTTTTATAATGTTTAATTTTTCTTACAAACGAACAATTATGTTGTGAGCAATAAATTTTGCTAGATAGGGGATAAAGACTTAAATGTTTACAATTACTTTTTGAATTTTTGCTTCTTTTTAATAATTTTTCATTTGCTTTTTGCCATAGAGTTTCGCTTACTATAGGAGGAACTTTTTCATAGTCTTTGTACATTTTCCACTCATTTTGAGGGTAAAAGTTTCGCTTTTTACTTCTATAATCTATAACGGTAGATAAATTACCAGTATAAAAACCTTTATATTTAGGGTTTTGTATAATTCTCTTTAAAGTATTTTGATGAAAAATTTTATTTTGATGATTTAAATAGCCATTTGCCTCCAAATATAAAGCAAGTTTTTTTAATCCCATTTTAGTGTTTGCATAAGTTTCAAAAATAATTTTTACAATTTTAGCTTCTTCATCATCTATAATAAGTTTTCCATTTTGTTTTTGGTAGCCCCATATATTGCTTGTGCCTAAAACTGTACCTTTTTCTATTGCTCGTTTAAACCCAAATTTAGTTCTTTCAGATAATTTTCTAATTTCATCTTGTGCCATACTAGACATTATTGTAAGCCTTAGTTCGCCATCATTTGAAGCGGTAATGATATTGTCAGATAAAAAGTAAACACACACATCATATTCTAATAATTTTCTAGTATAAAGTAAGCTATCGATAGTATCACGAGAAAATCTGGAAACTTCTTTTGCTAAAATTAAGTCGAACCTTTGAGCTTTCGCATCTTCTATCATTTTCATAAAATTAGTACGTTTTAATGAGCTTGTACCGACTTATTCCTTCATCTATGTAACCAGAAACTTTGGTCCAGTTACTATTATTTTTAATATAATTTTCAAAAAAAGAAACCTGATTTTCCAAAGAGTTTATTTGTTCTTCTTTTTCAGTAGATACTCTAGCATAATATGTTACTTTTAAATGCAAATCAAAAATAGTTTTGCCAAGACTAAATTCATTTTTTAACTCAAAAATTGTCAATTTTTTTCCTCTTTATTAATAGATTTTAAAAGGGCTAGTTTTTTTTCAACTGCCCAATATGTATTTTCATCAATTATCTTTTGAAAGTATAATCGTTTGTTTATAATAGATTCAATTTCATAAATTATAGTTTTTTCCATAGTAATAAATATTAAATAAATAGAGGGATTATTACAAAAATAAAAACTCATATAAATACTTAATTAAGAATTTATATGAGTTATTGAATTTCTTTATAAAAATACCGATCTTTATGGGAAAATCCCATTTTTATCCAAAATTGTACTGAGCCAGCAAAGAAAGAATAAAGAACAATTTGGTTTATTTCATGTTCTTTGGCATTTTGTTCTATTAGCCTATAGAATTCTTTTCCATAGCCTTGAAGTTGATATTTTCGTTTTATTACAAATTCTGAAATTTCTAGTGTTGGTTTATAATTATCAATTATACTAAAACCAATAATGTTTTGCCTATCATCTTCAAACAGTACACAATAATCTCCAAGATAGTGATTTTGAACAACAGCCTCACAATATTCACTATAATTGTAAGGTGTGTCTAAAATAGGATGTTCAAGTTTGGGAGAGATAGAGCTTATTTCATAACTGTAATCAGTACGAAAATATAATTCATCAAAAGCTAAGAAATCTTTCCGATTTTTTGTAGCTACTCTAATTTTCATAAGAAATCCCCCTAAAAAAATTATCATAAATGTATTATAATCCAAATAAAATTATATGTCAAAATTTGGAAAATATTTTAACGGAAACCGCCTCCGGCCACCTCCGCCTCCGAAGGAACCGCCTCCACCTCCGCCAGATGAAAATCCTCCACCCCCGGAAGAGTAACTATTTGCACGTGCGACGGCTGCATCATGGGCACTTTTTGCTGCTCTTGCGTCATGAACCCAAGTATTTGCATACATACTAATAAATAATAGATTATTATATGAACTAATATTAGACTGCTCAATTACTTGAGGGTATATGTCTTCAAATTGTTTAGCAACTTTTTTAGCAATACCTAACATTTGAGCAAATATTAAATACCATTCAAGTAAGTGAACTTCAATAGCTTCTCTTTCTTTTATAAGAGTGTAGTCATTTAAATATTTCTTTAAACCGGCTAATTGAATAGCTTTTTCTTTTAGCTCAGGAGTTGCAGTATATATATAACTTTTTCCACCTAAAGCTCTTTTCTTTTCAACTGTGGTAATTAAATTTTCTGCCATAAATTTAGCTCTACCTGCTCTTTTCATAGTTTCAAACCAACCTAAAATACTGCTAAAATGTTCTTTAGACCATTTCTTAAATTCTTTATCTTCTAAAATACCATCTTTACTTGCTTCATATAACATATTGTATAAATCTTTTTCATGTGTATTAGTCATATTTTTCATAATTTCATAATTTAAAGTGACTTTTATACTTTGCCTATTTAATATACCTTCGCGAGTATTTTCTATAGTAATTAGTGAATCTTTAAGCCATTTTAAAATAATTGCACCTAAAATATCAGTATCATTTTTTAATAACTTATATTGATATGCAAGAAAATATGCCTTTTCTAAATCACCATCTAATGGTATATCTCTAAAGTAAGGAATATCATTACCAATTCTTTTTCCTTCTTTACCATAGTTAAATTGTTCTTTATTATGCCTTGATGATATAAATATACAAAGGAATATAGGTAAAAATGTCATAATAAACATATTTAATATGAATGGTATTATAAATAGTGAGTGGCTAAAGCTATTAGAGCTAGAAGTAGACGGCTTTTCATATTTTATAGCACCTTCTTGCGCCATATCATAATAATGCTCAAAATTATAATTCAATTTATTACTTAAATTAAATGTGCCAAGAGGAAATTTTACTAATATAGTCATATATTCGTTAGAAGATAAGGTTCCTGCAGATTGCATTTCTATATATCCATCATAAACATAAGCTGTTCCACCATAATTTCCATAGCCCCATACATCAGTAGTGTCTGCAATGTCAAAGTTTGAATGTATTTTTATATAAACGCTACCAATAGGGTTTGAAAATTCGTAAGGAATTAATGTCCAATATATCATTTGAGCATCTTTTAATTCAGATACAAAATTTGTAATTTGATATTGTACAGTATAATTGTGTTTACCATAAGTATTCATTCCCCAACATAATTCTACGCCATTTGAAATTTTATTAATACCAAATTTATTAGCTTTAGTTTTTAAGGTACCAGAGGTTTTCCAAGTACCGATATTTTCATATTTTGTAGTTCCATCTGTAACAGATAACATAGTGATTTTTGAATTTCCTAAATTATAGTATGGATGATAGACTTCTGTACCACTGCTTGTAGAACAATTCCATACTTCTGTAACAGTTGCAGTTCCACTATTGTCAATAGCTATGTCCATTGATATTTTATTAATATTATTTGATGCTTTTGCACTATTTGTTATAGTGAAAATGCAAAAGACAAATAAAAATGCTAATAAAAACTTTATACATTTTTTCATTTGCTTCACCTCTTATTTGCAATTATTACATAAATATTATTATAAATCAATATTATTTTATTATTACAAAAAATTAATAATCATATCCTTTTTCAACAAGAGCTTCATCAATTTCATTAACTCGCTTAATAAATGACATAAGCAATTTAGATAGTATAATTTTTATATTTTTAATATTCAGATTAATATTTTTAGCTCTACAAGCATCTTTTACATCTAAATATTCTCTTTTTAAAATAGGGATCATGGATAAACAAATGCAAACTAAAACTTCAATTTCTTCAGTGTTAATGTTAAAAATTTTTAGGGGAGAGCAAAGTAGTTTAATAGTTTTAGCTAAACCGCGCAGTAGTTGTTGTGCTTGCATAAATAAAAGTAATATTGCAAACTAGCAATAATTTAATGCCTATCCACATGGCATTTATGTAATTATCTAATATACAATTAATAATTGCAGTAAATAGTATAAAAGGTAAAAAATTTAACAAGTTTTTAAAAATTCTTTTAAGTTTAGATTTCACAATTATCATACACAATAAATTAATAGCTAAAGGAACTAAAATAACAATATTGTTGGGCAAAAAGAAGATAGTAGTTGAATAAAAGATGAATATTATAAATTTTATTAAATTTTTCATAGCAAAATCAATTCCTTTCTTACTTTATTTGCAAGGCACACGTGGTAATAAAAAATCTAAATTCCTTTTTGATTTATTAAGTTAGAAATTGTAGAAACTACATTGGAAACTTTATATTCATCTATGTTAAAATTAAAGCCTTTTTGTTTTAGCTCTCCTAAAATTTCTAATATAGTAGGTACTTTTATTTCATACTTTTTTAAAATATCAATTTTTTCTATTAATTCATCTTTTTTTAATTCTGCTACTATTTTTCCGCTATCTAAAATTAAAATTCTATCTGCAAGCAAAATTTCATCAGCCAAATTGGTAATACAAATAACTGTGTAACCTTGACTTTTTAAGTGTTTTATAATTTCATATATTTTTTCTTTGCCTAAACTATCAATCATTGTAGTAGGTTCATCTAAAATAATGTATTTCGGATTTTTAGCTAAAATTTCAGCAATCATAATTCTTTGCTTTTGACCAAGAGATAAATTATATAAATTTTCGTCCTTAAAATGTAGCATTCCAACTTGTTTTAAAGATTGTTCAATTCTAATATTTATTTCTTGTTCATTTAAGCTTTTAAGTGCAAATGAAAGTTCATCATGAATATTGTTAAAAATAATTTGATTTTCAGGATTTTGAAATACAATACCAATTTTATTACGAATTTCATCAGAATTTTCTTTTTTAGAAATGTCAAAATTATCTATAAAAATTTTTCCATTTTTAACTTGTTTAATTCCAGACATTAATTTACCAATAGTAGATTTTCCAGAACCATTTTTCCCAACTATAGCAAGAATTTCTCCTTCATATACATTAAAACTTAAATTATCTAATATTAAATTGCTATCTCTGTACTTAAAAGATACATTTTCTACTTTAATCATTTTGACTCCTTATATATTTATCAAATGGATTTCTTAAAATTCTTTCTAAAAATGCTATAACAACAACGTGTATAGGTATCATAATTAATTGTTTTACAAACCTTGTTCCTAACAATACTATAAAAGCGCTACCTGTAGTAATACTTGTCCATAGTGTATTTAATCCCATATTTACAATAACGGCTACTAAAGTAGATGAAATAATTAGTCTTATTATAAATTGTAAATTTGAATAAGAATTTGACTCTTTTTTATAAAGAAGAATACCATAAATAAAGCCTGATATGGCAGTACTTATTGTATAGCCTATAAAAAATGAACCAGTAGGGAATAGGGTGGCACCTATAATATCACCTAACACATTTAATAGTACAGTCCACTTTGGA
This sequence comes from uncultured Clostridia bacterium, assembly GCA_947593355.1. Lineage (GTDB taxonomy): Bacteria > Bacillota > Clostridia > TANB77 > CAG-508 > UMGS1663. Next base: position 23,996 of record CANQDO010000012.1, read on the forward strand.
CCAAGCCACACTGCACATAACATTGTTGGAACAAATGCAAAACTTATTTTGAGAATAGGTGTTGAAATTGAAAGAAATCTTGATAATATGATAAGCATTGCTAAAAGTAAAGCTGATAGTATAATTTTCTTATTTGTACGCATAAAAAAAACCTCCTCTTACTATCATTCCACGTAAAAGAGAAGGAAAATATAATTTCCCTATAATCTTATTAGCGGAATGCAAAAATAAATACGCAAGTATAAATACTTTTGCCTTGATAACAACTTCCCGTTTACCAAGTCTTAACGAATTATTTTTTACTCTAATCTGAGTTTATTTTATCATATACAAATTTTTTTGTATATAATTAATAAAAAAAGTCAAAATTTTTTCAATTTTGACCTTAAATTCTTGAACTCATCAAGTTAGAAGATGAATATCTTTTTAAACCTTTATTAAATATGAAAAATGCAAGTAAAACAATGAATGCTGTAAATGCAAAAATATATATTAAATTCATAATATTAAAATTTAGCAATGTATCAATAGGAAGGTAATTTGCAAATCCAACAGGTATTACAGTATATAAAATTATTTTTACAGCACTTTTAAATATGGTGCCAGGGTATGTAGCAAAACTTATCATTATATTAACTAGAGAATCAGCAACAATATCGCCTTTTACAATCCAAAAGCAAGTGCTTCCTAATATACTTGCAAATGAGGCAAGTATAATTGCTCCTGTTATTGAAAATATGGTGAATAGTATAAAATTGTTTATATTAATTCCATATATAAATAAACATATATATCCATAAATAAAGTCTCCTATTGCAGATATATTTGTTTCTGAACTTATAACGTTTAAAAATACGTTCTTAGGTTGAGTTAAAAAGGTATCCAATTTTCCATTTATTATCAAGTCAGATAATCCAAATGCTCTATTGAACAATATATGAGATATACCGATATGTACTTGATGCCAGTCCCCATAGTAATACTACTTGATTAATAGTGTAGCCACCAATATTATCTTTTAAACTAAAAAGAATAATCCACTGAACGATAAAGCTTGCATTATTTAATATCATAAAAACTATATTAGTTATAAAAGTAACTTTATTTATCATTTGTTTCATTATGTTATATTTTAAAGATAAAAACATAACTTTTATTTGATTTTTAACCTCCATTAACATTTAATTTTTTCACCCCTTTACTGAATAAAAATGCAACTATTAGTATTGAAACAACTAAGTAAATTAATTGTGCAATAATTATTTGAGTAAAATTTTGCATACTAAAATCTATTAATAATTTAGCAGGACCATATGTTACAACGAATATTGGAGTACATTTTATTATTGGCTTTAAGAAGTCTGGAAACATTTCTATTGGAAAAAGTGTGCCCAATATCAAAATCATTTTGTCATATACCCAGTGGAATGGGGTAGAGTCCTCTATCCAAAAAGAAATTGTGCTTATTATTATTCTCAAAATAGAATTAATTAGTACGCCAAGTATTAATGTTAGTAAAATAAAAGGAACATTAATGAAATTGAAATTTTGAATTGGTCCTATAAAACATAATCCAATTAATATTCCAACAATTATGTATAAAATTAATTTTATAGTAATTTCACCCAAGTGTTTAGACAATATGTAGAAAACATAGTTGTATGGCTTATTTATATTGTAAGCAATGTTTCCAGTTTTAATGTCATTACTTATTTCCTGTAATAAAACTTTATTTTTGCTTCCATACCATAATACTTCAGTAGTTAGTACATACCAAATCATTTGCTCCATAGTGTATCCATTTATAATTTGTGAGCTATCTGAATAAATGTATTGCCACAAATTTACAAATACAAATATCATAATGAAAAAATTTATGAAGCCTAGAAGTATATTTGCTATGTAACTTAAATTTTCTATTAATGTTGCCTTGTATATGTATAAATATTTTCTCATAAAATTCATCCCCTTTAACATTTTGCTAAATTGATAAAGCTTTAGCATCTTTGTAAATAGATGTTATAATATCTTCCAAAGGAATATTAGATATGTTAATATCTATGATTTTATCTACATCTAAAAGTTTAATAACATCTGCCATGTCTTTTTTAGTAATATCTATTTCTACTTTTAAATTATTTCCTTTAGCTTTTAAAATAGAAATTCCTTCCTCATCTTGTAAATCTACTTTTTCTTTTAACTTTACTTCAATAATTTTTTTATTCAAGTAATGATATTTCAAATTATTCATAGTATCGTCCATAAGTATTTTGCCTTTATTTATTATAATTACTCTTTTACAAAGTTTTTCTATATCGCCAATGTCATGGCTTGTTAAAAATATAGTAGTGCCTAATTCTTTGTTCATTTGCTTAATCAATTTTCTTATATTTTCTTTTACTACAGGATCAAGTCCAATAGTAGGTTCATCTAAAAATAATATTTTTGGTTTGTGTATTAAAGATGCAACTATTTCGCATCTAATTCTTTGCCCAAGTGATAGATTTCTAACAGGTGTATTTATAAATTCATCTAACTCAAAAGTAGTTTTTAATTCTTCTATTCTAGTTTCAATTTCTTTATTTGGTATATCGTATATAGCACCAAAGAACTTGAAATTATCATATGGAGTTAAATGTGTCCATAGTTGTTCTTTTTGACCGAAAACGGTTCCTATTGTATAAGCTAATTTTTTTCTTTCTTTTGATGGATTTATTCCATTTACCATCATGTCTCCGGAAGTAGGGTATAAAATGCCTGTTAACATTTTTATAGTTGTAGATTTTCCAGCTCCGTTAGGTCCAATAAATGCTAAAATTTCTCCTTCTTCAACTGAAAAACTTATATCATCTACAGCATTAATAGTTTTATATTCCGGTTTAAATATGGATTTTATGCTACCTTTTATGCCTTTTTCTTTTTCTTTAATTTTAAATTTTTTGTTTAGGTTTTTTACCTCTATTATTTTCATTTTAAATCATTCCCTTCTATTTTTGTGTTAAAGTATAAAATAAAAAAATCTTGTTAAGAAAGCCTTTAAGACTCCTTAACAAGATTTTATAATCTTACATTAAGTGTAAGTAAATTTTACCCTTTATCGCTCAAGCATATTACTTTTAGATAAACTCTTAAATATATTCTATATTTTACCAGCTTGTTTTGATTTTGTCAACATAATTATAAAAAAATTATATGTTTTTTATATACATACTTTTATTTGAACTTGCAATGGTAACTGTTGTCGCTACCATCTTATTTGTAACAGTAGTTGTTACAGTAAGAAAACTAGACAACAAAAAAAACACATCTCTGCCTGGCCGTTAGAGATGTATTCATTTATATTTTAACATTTAAATAATGGCATGCCACATTTTCTGTGGTGCTCATCTTCTATAATTATTATACTTAAATTTATTCAGAATGTCAATATTTTATTAGATTTCCTTTTGTAACTGATATAAATTTTAATAAAAAATGTATAAAACCTACCATATAGTTACTACCATGTGCATGGGGTTAGGTTGTAATGCAGCAGGTGTAGTAGGGGCAAGAATAATAGATTCGCCAAGGGAAAAACTAATAGCAATATTAACAAATGCATTTATTCCTTGCAATGGAAGATTTCCGTTTTTAATAACTATAGCAACGATATTTATAGGAAGTTATTTTGCTGGAACATTTTCATCTATATTTTCTACATTAGCAGTACTTCTGGTAATAATTTTAGGAATAGTACTTACACTTGTAGTATCAAAAATATTATCGAAAACAATATTAAAGGGTGTTCCAAGTTCGTTTGTTTTAGAATTACCACCATATAGAAAACCACAAATAGGAAAGATTTTAATAAGGTCAATTTTTGATAGAACGCTTTTTGTACTTCGGAAGAGCGATATCAGTTGCGGTGCCAGCAGGGATTGTGATTTGGATTTTTGCAAATATAAAAATATATGATATAAGCATACTAACATATGTAGCAAATTTTTTAGATCCATTTGCTAAATTGATGGGATTAGATGGCTATATATTAACTGCATTTTTATTAGGACTTCCTGCAAACGAAATAGTATTACCAATAATATTAATGAGTTATATGCAAAAGGGAATATTAGTAGATTTAGAAAATACATTTGAAATAGGTAAAATTTTAATGCAAAATGGTTGGACTTTACTTACAGCTATAAATGTAATGATATTTACAACCTTGCACTTTCCTTGTAGCACAACATTGCTTACAATAAAGAAAGAAGCGGGAGGATGGAAGTGGGCAATTATTTCATTTTTACTTCCAACAGTTTGTGGAATTATATTATGTATGGCAACTACTTTAATATGGAATTGCTTTATATAGCTGAATATGTTACAAATAAAAAAAGTTAAAGCAAACTCTTCTACGAATATAAATAAAAAATCTTCTACTTTAAATAAGTAGAAGATTTTATAATATTAATAATTTTCAGCTTTTACTTCAAAATAAGATTGAGGATGTTTGCAAACAGGGCAAATTTGTGGAGCTTCTGTTCCAACTACAATGTGACCACAATTTCTGCATTTCCAAATTACAATACTTCCTTTTTTGAAAACTTCACCATTTTCAACGTTTTCTAATAATTTTCTATATCTAGCTTCATGTTCTTTTTCAATTTCTCCAATTCCTCTAAAAGTAGCAGCTATTTCTTTGAAACCTTCTTCTTCAGCTTCTTTAGCAAATCTTGCATACATATCTGTCCATTCATAGTTTTCTCCTGCTGCAGCATCTGCTAAATTAGATTTTGTATCTCCTATTCCATTTAGATATTTTAAATGTAATTTAGCATGTTCTTTTTCATTTTCAGCTGTTTCTAAAAATATAGCAGCTATTTGTTCATATCCCTCTTTTTTAGCAACACTTGCAAAATAAGTATATTTATTTCTTGCTTCTGATTCCCCAGAAAATGCAGCTTTTAAATTAGATTCTGTTTTTGAGCCTTTTAATTCCATAAAAATTCATTCCTTTCTTTTTAGAGGCAATACTCATGTTTAAATTATTTCATTACCTCTTAAATATTAATGAGAATAGTTCTCAGTTTGTAATTAAAGTTATATTATAAATTGAAATAAAAGTCAAGAAAAATAATGTTAAAGTTGAATAATTTTGCTTAAATATACATGTAGAAAAATGGTAGAATTTGACGAAAAGTTTTTGTTGACATAAACATAAAATACGTGTTATAAATATAGCATAAATGTTGTTACAATATTAAGTTCAAAAGTAAAAAATTAATTTCAAGAATAAAATTGGGTTTAAAATTAGTTCAAAAATATATATTAAAAATCAAACAATAATTAAATACAATTAAAATCTGAAGTAAAAATCCAAAAAGCGAAGAAATAATAAGAAAAATAAAGGAGGCGAGCAATATAATTATAATAAACTTATAGATAAAGTTTGACTATAATATTATAACAAATTATAATATAAGGAGGAATGAAAATTGGAATATTTTACGTATGATATGTATTTAGAATATATAGCGCATAAAGTAAATGGCATGTATATGGTAAAAGAAGATGAAGAAGAATATAATTATGAAGAAAAACCTAATAATTATCATGATAAATTATATAGGGATTTATTATTAGATGAGCAAGATGTAGTAAAGTTAGTAAATAATTTTATAAAATTAAAGAGAAAAATCGAGGGAAAAGAATTAGAAAAATATAATAGTAGTTTCATAACAAAAGAATATAAAAGTAGAGAATCTGATGTAGTGTATAAAATAAAAAATACAAATACATTTATTCTTATAGAACATCAGTCGTATGTAGATTCATCAATGCCATATAGAATGTTAGAATATGCAATAGAAATAATAAGAAGTGCAGTAGATAAAACAAAAATGAAAACAAAAGGCTACATATATCCACAAGTAGCACCCATAGTGTTATATACAGGAGATGAAATGTGGAATGTAGAAGCAGAGTACAAGAAAATAACAGCTAACAATGTAAAATCAGGAGTAAATATAAAATATAATTTAATAGATGTGCATAAATATCAAAAAGAAGAATTATTACGTAATGATTGTATTATATCGAAAGTGATGGCAATAGAAAAATGTAAAACAGAAGATGAGTTAAAGAAAACTTTGGAAGAATTAATAAGTAGTACTAAAGAAGCAAATGACAAAGAAAAAATACAAAGAATAATACAGTACATATTAAGTCCAGTAATAGGTTATGAACAAACAAAAATGTTATTAAATAAATTGAAGGAGGAAAGTTTTATGGCAGGAATGTTAGAAACAAATTTAAAAAGGGAAAGAATGAAATTAATAGCAAAAAGTGAAAAGATAGGAGAAAAACGAGGAGAAAAGCGTGGAGAAAGAAATAGTAAAACTAGAATAATAAAGCAAATGTTAAATTGTAATGAAAGTATAAGTAAAATAAAACTATATACAAATGCAACGGAAGAAGAAATAGAAGAAATAAAATTACAATTAGCGAATGCTTAATTATTATACATTTATTTTAATATACAATGTAAAAAGTATTTACACATCAAAATTACTATGCTAATATATGTATTAAGAAAAAACTAAAAGCGAATAAAGAAGGGAATGTAGTTAATATGGAAAAATTAAGAGGTTTTGAAATAGCAAAAGGATTTGAAGAAAAACAAATAAATCTGCCAGTTAGAAAGACAAAATATTCAGCAGGGTACGATATAGAATCAGCAGAAGATTGTATAATACCAACATTTAAAAAAGGAATGAAGCCTACTTTAGTAAAAACAGGTTTAAAAGCATATATGCAAGATGATGAATATTTAATGTTATGCAATAGGAGTTCAAATCCAGGCAAAAAGGGTTTAATACTTGCAAATAGCGTAGGAATAGTAGATAAAGACTATTATGGAAATCCAGATAATGATGGAGCAATTATGTTTGCATTTTTTAATGTAAAAGAAGAAGATATAGAAATAAAAAAAGGTGACTGCATAGGTCAAGCAATATTTCAAAAATATTTTGTTGCAGATGGTGATATGGCACAAGGAGAAAGAATGGGTGGATTTGGCTCAACATCAAATTAATCTTAATAAATTACAGTAAGTATAATATAAAAATTTTTGGCAAAAGTTTTGACTTTTGCCAAATTTTGTAGTATAATATAAACGGTGGTTGAAGAAGAGAATCGAAACCTTTCTTAACTTACATAAATAAAAAAATAGCTAGAAAGGAGTGTCTTACATGTTTAATGTAGGTGATAAAATAGTATATCCAATGCACGGAGCTGGAACAATAGATTCAATAGAAGAAAAAGATATTTTAGGGGAGAAACAAGCTTACTACATAATAAAAATGCCAGGTGAAGTAAAGGTCATGGTACCAACAGCAAAGGCTGAAGAAATTGGGGTAAGAAGTATAATAGATAAAGAACATGCAGGAAAAGTTTTAAAAATATTAGAAGAAAATGAAACAGAAATGTCAAACAATTGGAATAAAAGATATAGGGATAATATGGAAAAAATGAAAAGCGGAGACATTTATGAAGTTGCAGACGTTGTAAGAAATCTAGCTTTTAAGCAAAAAGAGAAAGGTTTGTCTACAGGCGAAAAGAAAATGTTAAATAATGCTAAACAAATTTTAGTTAGCGAATTAGTTTTAGCAGAGCATGCATCACAAGAGGATGTAGAAAGGCTAGTAGATAATAAAATAGAAATGTCATTTGAAGAATATAAAAATACAAATGATATTAATGTAGAGCATGATATTGTAAAAAAATTTATACCATATGATGGTACACAAAACGTGTAATAAAATATCATAATGCAAATACATTGTAATAAAAATTTGGTTATATGAAAATAAATAATAAAAATAAAATTTGAGGTAAAAAGTTATAAATTTTTTACCTCAATATTTTCATGTGGAGAAAAAATAAATGTTACATAACGTTACATAAAAGAAGGATTTATGTGCATTATGTCGAATAATATAATTATAGTGAGAAAGGTAGCCAAAAATGGTACGATATAGTGATGAATTAATAGATGAAATTAGAAGTAGGAATGATATAGTAGACGTTATTTCACAATATGTAGTATTAAAAAGAAGTGGTAGAAACTTTTTTGGATTATGTCCGTTCCATAAAGAAAAGTCTCCTTCTTTTTGTGTTTCAGCAGATAAGCAAATTTTTCATTGCTTTGGTTGTGGAGTAGGTGGAAATGTCATTCATTTTGTGAGCAAAGTGGAAAATTTAAATTTTAAAGAAACTATAGAAATGCTTGCAGATAGAAGTGGCATTGAATTACCAGTTGTAAATTCCGAAGGCGACGATAAAATGGCTATGCTAAAGTCAAAAATATATGAAATAAATCAAATAACAGCAGAATTTTATCATAACAATTTATACAATAGTGCCATTGCAAAACCTGCTCAAGACTACGTGAAAAAAAGAAAATTAGACAATAATACATTAAAAAATTTCTTAATAGGTTATTCTGGAACAAGCAATGAACTATACAAATTGCTAGTAGAAAAGGGGTATAAAGAAGAAGAAATATTAGCATCAGGTTTAGTTAATAAGATGGATAATGGTAAATTTGTAGACAGGTATAGAAGAAGGTTAATGTTTCCAATTCAAGATACAAGAAATAGAATAATAGCATTTGGTGGTAGAGTTTTAGATGACAGTAAACCTAAATATATTAATTCACCAGAAAACATAGTATATAGCAAGGGAAGGCACCTATTTGGTTTAAATGTAGCTAAAAAAGGAGATCTAAAGAAAATTATAATTGTTGAAGGGTATATGGATGCAATATCACTTCATCAAAGAGGCATAACAAATGTAGTAGCATCACTTGGAACAGCTCTAACAGAAGCACAAGGAAGGCTTTTAAGAAAAAGTAGTGAACAAGTAATAATAGGTTATGATGCTGATGGAGCAGGACAAGCAGCTACTTTAAGAGGTTTGGAAATATTAAATAATTTAGGTTGTGATATTAGAATATTACAAATAGAAGGGGCAAAAGACCCAGATGAATTTGTAATAAAATATGGACCTGAAAGGTTTCAAAAACAAGTAGATAAAGCAATATCATTGGTAGAGTTTAAAATAAAAATGTTGAAAAATAATTTAAATTTAGATCATCCAAATGACAAAATAAAATTTTTAAAAGAAATTGCAAATATTTTGGCAAAAATAGATAGTGAAATTGAAAGGGAAGTATATATTAGAAATATTTCATTAGAATATGGAATATCAAAAGAAGCAATTTATGCAGAAATTATTAAATTAAATTCTCAAAATGTAAAAAGTACAAAAATTTTGGAAAAATCAAAGCCAAGATTAGAGCCAAAAAAAGAACAAGTTGTAAACGAACAAACAGATAAAAGAGAAAGACTTATTATATATTTGCTAATAAACTATCCAGAAAAAAGCTATGAGAAAATAAAAAATAATGTAAAAATAGAAGAGCTTTCTTCTGAAAGAAATCAAAATATTATAAAAAAATTGTATGAAGAAATCGAAAAAGGAAATATTAATAATAACAATATAATAGATTGGTTTGAGGATGAAGAAACAGTAAATTATCTTTCATGGATATTAGCATATGACTTTGAAATTGGAGAAGTAGATAAATGCATAGAAGATGTTGTTGTTACATACCAAAAAGAAAAATTGATAAAGAAGAGAAATGACATTGTGAGAAAACTAGAAATTCAAGATATTAGTGCAGAGGAAAGAGAAAATTTAGAAAATGAGCTAAATAATACAATTATAGCACTTGCTAAAATAAAATAATTTGCAAGAGCGACAATTTAGCAAAATATTAAAAGCATAAATTGTTATGCCTACAAGAAAGGAATGTTAAAAAATGAAAAAAGCTGATAAAGCAGAAAAAGAAATAGAAAATGTTGATACAAAAAAAGAAGAAAAAAAAGTTGCAAAAGTAGATAAAAAAGATGAAAAAATAGTAAATAAAGGGGAAAGCAAAGCTAAAACTTCTAAGGCTAAAAAGCAAGAAGAAGTAAAAGATGAAGAAACGAAAGTTACTAAAGATAAGAATATTAATAAAAGCAAAGAAAAGCAAGAAAACAAAGAAGAAAAAATTGAAAATGAACAAGAAAATAGTAAAAAAGAAACTACTGAGGAAAATAAAGAGGACGCAAAATTAAAACAAATAATAGAAAGAGCAAAATCTAATGGAAAAATTACTTATGGGGAACTTGCAACACAACTTGATGATGCAAACCCTGAAGAGATAGACAAAGTATTTGATGCATTTGAAGATTTAGGGGTAAATCTTTTACAAGAAGATATGGAAGAACCAGATATAGAGGACTTAGAAGAAGTAGAAGATATAAAAATAGAAGAAATAGATCTTTCTGATATAGAAGGAATAAGCATAGACGATCCAGTAAGAATGTATTTAAGAGAAATAGGAAGAATACCTTTGCTTTCATATGATGAAGAATTAGAATTAGCTCAAAAAGTTATTAAGGGTGATGAAGAAGCAAAGAAAAAGTTAACAGAATCAAACTTAAGGTTAGTAGTTAGTATTGCCAAAAAATATGTTGGAAGAGGAATGTTGTTTTTAGACTTAATTCAAGAGGGAAATATGGGATTAATAAAAGCAGTAGAAAAATTCGACTACGAAAAAGGCTTTAAGTTTAGTACTTATGCAACTTGGTGGATAAGACAAGCTATAACAAGAGCAATAGCAGATCAGGCAAGAACAATAAGAATTCCAGTTCATATGGTAGAAACAATAAACAAATTAATCCGTACATCAAGGCATCTATTGCAACAATTAGGACGTGAACCAACCCCAGAAGAAATTGCAAAGGAAATGGAAATTTCTGTAGATAAAGTTATGGAAATACAAAAAATAGCTCAGGATCCAGTATCTTTGGAAACACCAATTGGAGAAGAGGATGATAGTCATTTAGGTGATTTTATACAAGATGATGATAGTCCTGCTCCACAAGATTCAGCAGCATATACTCTTTTAAAAGAACAATTAGAAGAAGTAATGAATACATTAACTCCTAGAGAGGCAAAGGTTTTAAAATTAAGATTCGGTTTGGAAGATGGAAAAGCAAGAACCCTAGAAGAAGTGGGAAGAGAATTTATGGTAACTCGTGAGAGAATAAGACAAATTGAGGCAAAAGCATTAAGAAAGTTAAGACATCCAAGTAGAAGTAAAAAATTGAAGGATTATATGAGTTAAATAATAGTCCAAAAACAGAAATAAAAATAGCCTAATGTAGGAGGAAAATTGATGAAATATAGTAATAAAAGTAATAAATCATTTACAAATATAAAAAATGAGATGGAAATTAAAGCATTAAAATATGCATTGTCAACAGCTCCATTGTTAACAGGGGATAATTTTCGAATGCATAAAAAATTTTACATGGAAAGATATTTTAAAGCTTTTCCAGAGGAAAAGCAAAAATACGATCAAGCAAAAACTAGATATAAAAAATTATCTGTATTAATTGCAATAGGAGCATTAACAGCAGTAACATTGGGAGGAGTAACAATAAAAGAGGCTAATAACAATGACAAGTACAGTCCAATAGTGACTACAGAAGATACGTCTTTAGACAATGTAGTTAAGACTAAAGAGCAAGAGTTTAAAGATAAATATGCAGTAGATGTTTCAAATGTTATTCAAATATCAGAAGAAGATCAATTAAAACAAGAAGTAAAAAATTTGACTACAGAAGATCAAATAAATAGACATAGAAAAGAAATAGTAGCAGAGTTATATAATAAACAATATCCTAACAGTCAAAATCCAATGACAGCAGACCGTTTAGGAATAATAAAAAAATCTTTAAATTATTTATATAATAGAGTTGATGAAAATGGTAATGTTATTGCAAAAGTAGCGGAGTCTCAAAAAAGAGATGGTGATGTATATGAAAATGAATACTTAAAATATGGATACGAATTTTATATAGATGATAAATTAGTTGAATATTGCCATCAAAATGGAGATAATATAATAACAGCAGATATAGGAGAAAATCAAGAAGAGTTTTTTAAAAATGTGGTACAATTAGTACATACTTCAGAAACTTTAAAAGATGCAATTAATAGAAAAGAAACAGTTGTTGATCAAGTAAAACAAAAATATATAGATAATATATTAAGTGTAAGAGAGCAATTTACGCAAAATAAAGAAGATCAGCAAAATGTACAAGGAAGATAAAATTTTATATAAAAACTATTGAACAAAAAAAGAGAATATGATATAAATATTACAATGAAAAGTCTAAGAGAAGGGGCGGTACTTCCATGGAAGAAAGTGTAAATGAAAATGTTAGGGTAAATCCATCAAATAAAAGAACAATTCTTATAGTAGATGATGAAAAAACTATAGTAACAATGTTAGCACTAAATTTACAAAAAGAAGGGTATAAAACATTAGAGGCAAATGATGGAGAAGAAGCAGTAAAAATTGCGCTAGAGCAAAAACCAGATTTAATTTTATTAGATATAATGCTTCCAAAGATGGATGGTTTAACTGTATGTAAAAGAATAAGGCAATCTTTAAATGTACCAATATTAATGATTTCTGCTAAAGATGAAGAAATTGATAAAATATTAGGGCTAGAATTTGGTGCAGATGATTATATAACAAAACCATTTAGCATTAGAGAATTAATGGCTAGAGTAAAAGCAAATTTAAGAAAAGCAGAATTAAGTTCAGAAGGAGCTGAGCATTCATCTAAAAGTGATGGAACAATTGTAAAAGTTGGAGAATTAACATTAGATTTAAATCGTTTCGAAGTTAAAGTAAGAGATGAAGTAATTGATCTTACTTTAAGGGAATTCGAAGTATTAAAATATTTAGCAAATCAACCGGGACAAGTTGTAACAAGAGAAACTTTACTAGAAAAAGTATGGGGTTATGAATATTATGGAGATATTAGAACGGTAGATGTTACAGTAAGAAGAATAAGAGAAAAAATAGAAAAAGATACATCAAACCCAAAAATTTTAATAACTAAAAGAGGTGTAGGCTACTATATATCTACAAAATAGTATATTTATAATTAGATTATTAACATAGAAACAAAATAAAGTGCCATAGAGACAAATGGGGAACGTGTTTCAAAAGCACGTTCCCTAAAATGTGTCTTAAGAAGAAAGATGAGTATTAAAAGCAAAAAAAGTGTATGTAAGAATGTGCTTAAGAAGAAAAAGGTATAATAAAAATTTATATCTTATAAATGAAAGGAATAAAGAATAAAATGATAAAAGATATTCAATTAAGAATGATATTAATTTTTAGTATATTAGGAATTTTATTAATAACAGGGTTAGGAATTTTTTATTCAATATCAATAAACAATTTATTACCAGAAACCGTAAATGTTCAAAATGCACAAAATGTGCTATTAATGGAATCACAGTTGAAAATAACTTTTATTGTTACAATAGTTGCTAATGTGGTGTTTGCAGGAATTTCCATACTAATGGGAGTAATAGTATCAAAAAAGATTATAAATCCAATATCCAAATTAATAAAAAGTGCTCCACGAATAGCAGCTGGTGAAACAGTAAATCTTAATGAAAATAAAGATGGAAAGAAAAAGACGGAAGTAGATGATCTTACAAATGCATTTCAAATTATGACTAATGAAATAGGAGATAACATTAATGAAGTAAATAGGCAAAAGAAACAAATGGAAGCTATATTGCTTCATATGACAGATGGAATAATTGTTTTTAATATGTTAGGAAAAATAACACATATAAATCCAGCAGCAATTGAATTTTTGAAATTATCTGAAAAAGATAATAATTTTGAAAAGATTTTTAGAAAAATAAATATAGATATAAACTTAGAAAAAATAGTATACTTAGAAGATTGGACCTCATCAGAGCAAAGAGTGCAAGTAGAAGAAAAATATTTAAATATATTTTTTGCATCATTAAAGGATGAAAATGAAAGACCTTCTGGAATAATGGTAGTTATTCAGGACATTACAGAACATGTAAAACTAGATAATATGAGAAAAGAATTTGTTGCAGATGTGTCTCATGAGTTAAAAACACCGATAACTTCAATAATGGGCTATGCTGATACTTTAATGGAGGGTGAATATGATAAGGAAACACAAGATAAATTTTTAAATGTAATATCTTCAGAAGCAAGAAGAATGGCAAAATTAGTTACAGATTTACTTGTATTATCAAGGTATGATAATAATAAAACGGAATATGAAATAACAGAATTTGATTTAGGAGAGCTTACTAAGAAGTGTCAAGAAAAATTACAAATTGAAATAGATAAGAAAAGACAAAGTGCAGAATGCTTTGTTACAGCAAATGTTCCGCCAGTATATGGAAATAAAGAAGGAATAGAAAGAGTAATATTAAATATACTATCAAATAGTATTAAATATACAAAAGAAGGTGGAAGCATAAAAATATATGTAGGTTTTGTATATAATGATGCATACATAAAAGTAATAGATAATGGAATAGGAATTCCAGAGGCTGATTTAAATAGAATTTTTGACAGGTTTTATAGGGTAGATAAAGCACGTACAAGGGAATTTGGAGGAACAGGTTTAGGTCTTTCTATTGCAAAAGAGATACTTGATAAAAATAGAGGAAGTATAGATATAAAAAGTGAAGTTGGAAAGGGTACAGAAGTAGTTATTAGAATACCAACCAAAAAGACTATAAAATAGAATAAAAAATAAAAACGGGGAAATAACGCTAAATATATTAGAAAACAAAATGCGAAAAGGGTTGTAAAATAAAACTGAAAGGAAGAAAGTAGATGAATAATACAGTAAAAGAAATTCTAGAATGGGCATTATGCATTATATTAGCAATAGCACTTGCTATATTAATAAGATATTATGTAGGAACACCAACAGAAGTGCAACAATCATCAATGTTCCCTACATTACAAGAAGGTCAAAGACTTATATTAAATAAATTACCAAGAACATTTAAACAAGTTCCAAATAGGGGTGATATAATAACTTTTGAAAGGCCTAGTAACACTACAGCCACAACTTTAAAAGCAATTTATAATAATGAACCAGATAATATATTTGCTAAATTTACATATTATGTATTAGAAATAGGAAAAGAAAGTTTTATAAAAAGAGTAATAGGACTTCCAAATGAAAGAGTAAAATTAGAAAATGGAAAAGTATATATAAATGGTGTTGAACTTGAAGAGCCATATTTACCAGAAGGGTTAGAAACAGAAAATAAGTATAATGAATTGTTAGTAGATTTTACTGTACCAGAAGGTTATGTGTTTGCAATGGGAGATAATAGACAAGATAGTGTGGATTGTAGAAAATTTGGATGTATACCTATTGAAAAAATAGAGGGTGTAGTTTGGATTAGATTTTGGCCATTTAATTTATTTGGTGAAGTAAAATAAAGTTTTAAATATAAAATAAATATACAATTTAGTAAATAAGTAATTTGCTTAAAACAAAGTTAAAGACATCTGGTAAAATGTCAAGATAAAATTAAAAAATATTTTAATTTTTTTTAAGTACATTGATAATAAAAAGAG